>JBCCSR010000043.1:0-13180 GCA_039199865.1 Bacteroidota bacterium | reverse complement strand
TCACCCCAAATCTTTCTGCACAGATTTGGGGTGATTTTTTTATGCCTTATCAATCGATAAATTTTCTTTGCTTCTTCCATTCTTTTTTCTGTCTGATCTCTCGGTATTTTAGATCAAAAAAGTGCCTTTCCAAACAATTTAGTATTGGTAATCAATCGTTTATTCAGTACATTTTTTCACATCCATTCATCCAAGCCCCTCACATTTCACAAAATACGCACTGGATTTTTTAGGTTCCGAAAAGCCCCTCAAAAAATTGGAATCCTTTTTGCAGTTCAGAGGAAATATGACTTCACTTTAACTCCTCTCTTATTATTTGTCTGAATATGATTCCCCAAGATTACAGACAAAAATTATTGATCAAAATCCCCAACTAAATATTATAATACACTAACTAAACTCTGAGAATGATGAATGTATTTACAAAAAATGCGCAATTGGTGCATGGACAGCAAGACGCTAATGTCAAGATTGAATCGATGTTTGAACAACTGTCTAACAAAACCTGTAAGCTGGCAGTAGTTGGTTTGGGATACGTAGGTTTGCCCGTAGCGCTAGAATTTGCAAAGCACTTTTCCGTAATTGGATTTGATATCAATGAAGCCCGTGTCAACATGATGAAGGAGGGAAAAGATCCTTCTTGTGAATTAGAAAGTAGTGATTTTGACGATAAGGAAATTCAGTTTTGCCACCTTGAAGATGAAATGAAAGAGGCCAATTTTTTTGTCGTAGCAGTGCCTACGCCAATCGACGAGTTCAAACAGCCCAATCTGGCGGCTTTACGGGGTGCAAGTAGTTCTGTAGCCAGGGTACTAAAGAAGGGGGATTACGTCGTTTTCGAATCGACCGTCTATCCTGGATGTACGGAAGAAGTCTGCGTTCCCATCTTGGAGGAGATCTCTGGATTAAAATGTAATCAAGATTTTAAAGTGGGTTATTCACCTGAACGAATCAATCCGGGAGATAAGAAAAACACCATCGATAAAATCGTTAAAATTGTATCGGGCAGTGATGAGGAAGCTTTGGACAATATCGCTAAAGTATACGGAAGCATCATCACCGCAGGAATTCATCAAGCACCAACAATTAAGGTAGCGGAAGCGGCCAAGATTGTAGAGAATACTCAAAGAGATGTCAATATCGCTTTGATGAATGAGTTGTCTACCATTTTTGAAAAGATGGGGGTCAATACTTACGATGTATTGCAAGCTGCGGGTACCAAATGGAATTTCCTCCATTTTTATCCTGGACTGGTGGGTGGTCACTGTATTGGTGTCGATCCTTATTACCTCATTCAAAAATCCATTCGCGTAGGACACAATCCGATTTTGATTTCTGCGGGGAGAGCCGTTAATGATGGCATGCCAGGTAAGATTGCACAAAAGATGGTGCAGGAATTGAAAGCGCGAGGTAAAAATCCGATGGAGTGCAAACTATTGGTTCAAGGCATTACCTTTAAGGAAAATGTTACAGATATTCGCAATTCCAAAGCCGCAGACTTGGTCTTGGAAATGATGAATTGCTGCATGCAGGTAGACGTTGTTGATCCAGAAGCAGACCCTAAAGAAGTGCGCCAGCACTACGGTATTGAAATGACACCAACTCTCCGAGGTAAGTACGATGCGGTCATTGTCGCCGTCAGTCATCAGGCTTACATGGAGATGGAAGAAAGCGACTATCAGATGATGATGAAACCCGATGCCTTTATGATGGACATCAAAGGCATCATGAAAGATAAAATAACTGGGATGGACTATTTCTCTCTGTAATGAATTCAACCGCTTCAAGATTGGCCTGACCAAAAGGAAAGCGGTTGGAATAGAAAGATTTATTCTACTAAGTGGCAATTGCTCAAAAGAGCAATTGCCCTTTTTTGTATGCACCTCCTCAATTGCTCGCCAATTTTGCTCATTACTCGACAATTGCCAATCGTTTATCGAATAAAATTTGCGAAATGCCCGCAATAGGCTTACTTGCCGTTCATAATCATTTACCAAAAAAACAATCCAATGGAAAATAGTCAGCAGAAGCAAGCAGAAGCCATTATCCGAGAAGGAGTTGAAGAGTCGGTCAAAGCCGGCCTCCTCCCCGTACCCTTCATGGATCTCTACCTCGTTTTGAAAGAACAAATGAAAATGCTCAAAAAATTGTGTGACCTCTATGGTGCCCCTTATTCAAAAGTAAAAACAGAAGCCCTCATTACGTCTGTCATCAGTGGAGGCATTCTGTGGCGATTTGGAGGCAGCATGGCTAAGTTTGTTCCGCTGACGGGTTGGGTCATGGGAATGGCGACCATGAGTATTGTCTCTGGTGCCTCCACTTATGCCATTGGTCGACTAGCCGTCCGTTATTTGGAAGAAGAAGGAACACTCGAAAATGCGGGTGGTGAAAAAGCAAAAGAGATGTACGAAGAGGCCATGGAAGAAGGAAAAGAAATGGCGACGGACATCAAAGAGGAAATGGAAAAAGAGGTGACGGAAGAGGTCCAAGAAAATGTGGAAACGCAAAGCGAAGAGGCAAAGATGATGATCGAAAAATTGCAACAGCTCAAAGACGCTGGCATCCTCACCGAAAAAGAATTTGAAAGCAAAAAGAAAAAAGTAGAAAAATTAATGGGGAACGAAGACTAAGCCCCAATCCGATTTTATCTTAAGTGTTGGTTGAAAGCCAGTGGATTTATCTACTGGCTTTTTTATTTTACTGGTCTTCTCTTCAAGGCGGGAACTTATCTTTTGGTATGAGCAACCGATCAGGGTAGGATTGGCCAGAGCAAAAGAAATGAATCAATCGTATTTCCAGCTCAAGCAATACCAAAAACTTCGGAGTAAATTGATGGGGCGTTCCATATCACAGACCAGTTCTGCTCGACCGTATTGATGGATCATAAATTCGTCTCCATGCTCTTGTTGGACCCGTACCAATTGATCTAAACAGACCATACCTCGACTCAGGATAATCATCACTTCTGCCCAAAATCGACGAACCTGCTTTGGGGGATAATCCAACTGTTGAAATTCCTGGTAACTTTCCCTTGCGAGTTGGAAGTACTCTTCTCTGAGTAAGCGAATATCCTTACTCGTAGTCGCCAGTGTCTGGATTTTTTCCAGATGATCGATACGGAGGTCAAAGACATCATCCGTCAACTGGACTAGGCGTCCTAGATTATAAACTGCTTTTTTTTCTGGTTCGGGATAAGGATGTCCCAGAATACTTCGATAAAGTCCCAGTGAATAGCCCCCTTTCTCAAAAGTAATTTGACGTAGGGCTGCGGTGGAGAGTTTGATCCCCAATTGTTTTTTACTCTCTTCTTGGAAATGTCCTACTTTTTGTAAATAGGATTGAAAACAATTCGGTTCGCTCAAGTTGTCGAGTAAGCCATCATAAAATAATTTGGAAAGCCTTTCGGCAATACTGTCGTATTTGTAGTGCCCCTGGGCGAGGTCTTCAATACTTTCCTTACTGGTAAAGTCAAGTCGATCAAAAAGATCGTCAAATACCGCGGTGGCAGCCCCCAGGTAAAAGCCCGCTCTTGATTCTTGGGTCGTCTGTCGACGACCACGCAACGTAGTGAACCATTCATTGGTAATACTACCTAAAAGCGTATGAAAAAAAATACGTCGGAAATAGGAAGGATCAAAAGGAAGCTGCTTTTGCTGATAGATGTTCTTTACGGCGCGATGTAGCCTTTTTCGATAGAATACATAATTGACAAAAACAACGCTGTACAACAAACGAAAAAGGGCATACAAGAAAACCGTGAGATTGCGAATCATAATCTATCATCAGAAGATGCTCGCGCTCATAATACAATAAATTGGGGGAAATCAATAATCTTTCTAAGCTGGTGTTAAAAAAATTAAATCTGCAGTGATGGGGGTGGGCTTTGCACAGAAATGACTGCGCAGTGATTCATTTGGCTTTTTATTGAAATCAGCAGACCAAGCTGGAATGGCCTTCCCGAAGTCTTCGCTATGCTAGCGATCTGCAAATCATTGCATCAAACGTTCGACGTCAACATGAGGTTTGGAAGGAATTTTAACGATGGTAAACCAATAACTTTGAATTTCTCGAACAACATCGACAAACTGGAAAAAGTCGACTGGTTTTTTCACATAGCTATTGGCATGCAACTGATAACTTTTCAAAATATCAGTTTCATCCTCTGAAGTCGTTAAAATGACTACTGGAATAGAACTCAAACGTTCGTCATTTTTGATTCTTTCGAGTACTTCTCGACCGCCTAGCTTGGGCATATTGAGGTCAAGCAAAATCAGATCAGGTGTGACAGAGTCGTGGTATTCTCCTCGACGAAAAAGGTAATCTAGGCCTTCTTGTCCATCTCGACAGACGTTTAGATTATTACGGATCTTTCCATCCTCAAAAGCCTTCTTAGTGAGTACAATATCGCCCTCATTGTCTTCGATTAATAAAATTTCAATTACTTCCTCCATGGTACTGTTTTATGGTTCTTTAACAAATTTGTGGGTGTGTTCGACACAATCTAAAATCCTCTTGCTTCATCAGATTGTTATCAGGTGAATGATCAAGTTTATTGTCAAAGAATTTGTTTATGAAAGTCGCTTACTAATGGTAAAGTAGAAAGTTGTTCCTTCCCCAAGTTCAGAATGAAACCAGATGCGCCCTTTGTGGCGATTGATGATTCTTTTGCAGAGGGAAAGGCCTATTCCTGTACCTTCGTATTCTTCTCTACGGTGGAGTCTTTTAAATATCTGAAAGACTCGGTCTTTATATCTACTATCAATTCCGATGCCATTATCCTGAATTGCAAACAACCACTCATTTTCTTTCTCTTCTTTTGTGACACGCACTTTTGGCTTTTCACTCTGATTAAACTTGATGGCATTTCCAATCAAATTGTAAAAAACAATGCCAACTTGGCTGGGCTCACAAGCGAGGTCTACAGGCAGTTCTACTAGCTCTACCTGGGCTTTTTGCTGCATAATTCGGTGGGATAAATCAATGACCTTTTTATCGATCACTTCATTGAGGTTAGAGGGCTCAAAAGTGACATCACTTCGGCCAACTCTGGAGTAACTAAGGAGGTTCTGGATGAGCTTTGACATCCGGGTGACTCCGTCTACGGCAAAGCGAATATAGACGCGGCCATCTTCGTCAATGCTGTCTTTGTATTGGCGATCCAACAATTGTACAAAGTTGCCCACCATGCGGAGGGGTTCCTGTAAATCGTGAGAAGCGATATAAGCAAATTGTTCTAAATCCTGATTGGAGCGCTTCAACTCCTGATTGGATTTTTGTAGTTTGAGGGTACGCTCCGTTACTTTTTCTTCTAATTCTTGGTTTTTCGCTTGCAAGGCTTTGAATAGTTTCTCGATCTGAGCCTCGTTTGCCTTTTGCTTCGTCAAATCAATAAAGATCACGAATAAAGCTTCCTCTCCATTTAGGGTCAAGGGAGTAAGAATTGCTCTGGTGAGTACTTCATCCCCATTTTTTCGCTTCAACATCCACTCAAAATCCGCAAAACCATTGGCTACTGCTTGATCACCATACATTTTGCTTAAGCCGTCGGAATTGACGCCATTGGGCTGAAATTCAGGAGACAGGTCTACAATTTTACTGGACAACAATTCCTTTTTATGATCGTAACCCAGTAATCGTAGAGTCTCTTCATTGCAACTGATCATTTTTCTTTTCTGGAGCAGCAGAGAAGAGAATGGAGAATGTTCAAAAATATTTCTAAATTTTGCCTCACTATCCTTGAGTGCGGCCTCCGTCTGTCGCTTTTCGGAAATATCTTGCACAATGACAATATCATACTCAACTTGTCCATTGGCATCCTTGGCCAAGGAAATCGTAACGTGGGCCCAAAAAGTAGAGCCATCCTTTCGAACATAGCGTTTTTCCACGCTAAAAGCATCCAATTCATTGGCCAACAAGCGTTGGTATAGCTCCCTCTGGATGCCTCGATCATCTGGATGTGTAATGTCATTTACCGTCAGGTTGGTCAACTCCGTGGCGGTGTAGCCTAACATTTCACAAAACTTAGTATTGGCATAGGATAAGGTCCCACCGATATGCGTTCCCATCACTACCCCAATGGGACTACAGTCAAATAAATTGCTAAATAAACTTTCTCTTTCCTTGAGCGCCCATTCTGCCTTTTTCTGATGGGTAATGTCTTTGAAGCTCCAAACTCTTCCTACGATTTGCTGGCCCAAGCGATGAGGATGTGAATAGCGTTCAAAAATTCTTCCATCCTTGAAATAGAGCTCATCCAGACTGCTTTGCTCTGGATGTATGGACAATTCCTTCATCTTTGACAAAAACTTACCGGGTTCTTTCAGTTGCTTGAGAATGAGTCCCGTGAATTGCTGCTCATCTTCCGTTTGCTCTAAACTTAGAGCGGTGAGCTGCCACATTTCGAGAAACTTCTGGTTGTAATTGCTGATTTTCCCCTCCAAGTTCACCACTAATAAGCCATCACTAGTTGATTCGAGGGTCGCTTGCGTTAGAGAAATGGCTCGATTGAGTTCGCTTTGTTGTTGAAGATTTCTCCTTTCTTGCCGATAGAGTTCGTTATTGAACAAATTGATCAAAACGATTTGAATAAACAAAGTCGTGGGTATAAAAATCATTTCCACCAAGTGCAAATGTTCTATTTCCCCATGGAAAGGAGCAAAATTGTGACAATAATAGGTAGCTGTAAAACAGAGAAAAATGGTCGTCAGGTAGTAATTAGCGGTGGAATCTCGCTTGATAAAGTAGACAATTGTGGCCAAAACAATCCAGAAAGAGGAAACGGCCAACACTCCCCCAAACAGAAGGGAAAAGGTCATGATGAAAAGGATACAGCCCAACAAAAAGCTACGCAATGCCACGCGATACAAGTGTATTTTTTGTAGATAGAGCGAAAAGGTCAACACAAAAAATAAGGCAACGAAAGTACAGGAGACTTCCAATAGTCCTAAAGCGTAGAAGATAATGGCATTGAACAAACTCAGGGCTGCAATAACGGCAATCGCTCCGTTGAAAAAACGGATGCGGAAGACGTCAGTAGCCATTAAATGAGGCCTTACGCCAGTATGGGCAATTTTTTCCCAAGCAATTCTTAAGAAATGTAATCCAACCACTTTTTTATAGCATAAACAGAGTATATTGAGTTCCCATTTGAAATGCGATACGAGATGAGTTCAACAGTCACATCGTTTTACTTCCCGAGTATCCAAACGGGCTTTGCTAGTATTGACCAATAGAGTGGATGTAAAGAGATATGGTCTTACTAATGCCCTATTTTACTGCATCAATTGTGCCTCTTTTAGGGGAGGCAAGTAAAACAAACTGGAAAGCCCAAGTATTTCCTATTCAACAATGGATTGTTAAACAAAGAAATCCGGGGAAATTTAGCCTTTCATTGAATGCCAAAAAAAATGCAGAAAATTTCGATAGTCGCTGCCATGAGCGAAAACCAAGTCATTGGTGCTCAAAACAAATTGCCCTGGTCGTTGCCTTTCGATTGGGAAAATGCCCTTCGAATTGTTGCTGGTAAACCTTGCATTATGGGTCGGAAAAGCTATGAGTCGGAAGACATGATTTATTCGGATCGGCTCAATGTCGTTCTATGCACTAAACCGATCCACCATTTGCCCGCCGGCTTTATCCAGGCCTACCATCTCGACCAAGCCTTTGAAATGCTAAAAAAGGAACCTGAGATCATTGTTTTTGGCGGAAGCCGAGTCTTTGCTGAAAGCTGGCCACGAGTCAATTACCTTTACCTCACCATCGTTCATCATCACTTCAAGGGAGACACTTTTTTTCCAAATATTGATTGGCCTTCCTGGAAAATGGTCCAGTCCAAACGCCATGAAATAGATGATCGTCACGCATATCCTTTTTCGCTCAATGAATACCGAAGAACATCGGCTTCACCAAAATAAATTCGACTATGCTAACCTGTCAAAAAGATCAGTTTGATTTACCCGAATCAGTGACTTACCTCAATGGGGCCTACATGTCGCCCTTACTAAAAAAAGTAGCAGATGTCGGTAGGCAAGGGCTCGACCGAAAGCGTCAACCTTTTCGCATTTTTACCGAAGACTTCTTTGCTCCCGTAGATGCAGTCAAACAAAGCTATGCTCGCCTCATCAATGCCCCCGACTGGGAACGAATTGCCATCAATCCCTCTGTATCTTATGGTATGGCCAATGTCCGAGCCAACATCAAAGTACCCAAAGGCAAAAAAAATATTGTCATGGCTGGTGGGCAATTTCCCAGCAATTACTACCCTTGGAAAAGGCTCGCCAAAGAACACCAACTTGACCTTTGCTTGATCAATGCACCAAAAAAGCTGGAGGGACGAGGTGCGTTGTGGAATGAGCAATTGCTGGAAGCCATCACCGACGAAACGCTTCTGGTGGCCATTGGACATATCCACTGGACCGATGGGACTCTTTTTGACTTAGAAACAATCGGACAACAATGTCGAAAAAAAGGAGCATTACTGATCATCGATGGTACGCAGTCGGTAGGAGCCTTGCCTTTTGACCTTGAAAAAATTCGACCGGATGCACTAATCTGTGCAGCTTACAAATGGCTTATGGGGCCCTACAGTATTGGCTTATCTTACTTTGGAGCATACTTCGATCAAGGGATTCCGATAGAGGACAGCTGGATGAATCGCATCCATTCCGATGATTTTAAAAATCTGGTCAATTATCAGGAGCAATACCGTTCCAAAGCAGCCCGATATGCGATTGGTGAGCAAAGTAATTTCATGGCTATTCCAATGTTAAAAGTGGCAATAGATCAATTGCTCGAATGGGGAGTCAATAACATTCAAGACTACTGTCGACGCCTGATCCAATCGTCTACCGAAACCCTAGCTAACATGGGCTGTCACATTGAACACCCAGCATATCGAGCTGCTCATTTATTTGGTTTCCGAGTGCCCGAAGGCTTTGATATGATTGCTTTTCAAGAGAAGCTAAAAGCCAAGCAAATTTTCGTTTCTCTTCGCGGAGAGGCCATTCGGGTTAGCCCATCTGTTTACAATGAAGCCCGAGATTTTGATCGGCTGCTGGCCTGCCTACGTGAAACAATGAATTGACCATGGAGGATGGTCTAGTCCCAATGCAACTGGACCATCCTCTGAGAATAGTTTCTAATAGCTTTTTGCCACAAAGATTTGTCGGGCCACGCGTTTGCCCTTTTCAGTTTTCACCGAAATCGTATACCATCCATTTTGTAAGACGCCTAGTTCTAGTCGAATCACTTGGCCGGTAAATCCATCAACTTTTTGCTCCATCTGTAAATGGCCATGACTATCGTAGACCTGAATGGTTCCCGCTTGTCCCTCTTTTTCCTTCCAATCCACAAAAACAAAGTCGGCAGCTGGATTGGGAAACAAGTGCAATGCTTTTGTACTTAGGACAGGCCATATGCTTTGCACGTTTGAATACAGATGACCTCCATTGGAAAAGTTGACTTTTATTCGGTAATAGGTCCTTCCAGAAAAAGGATTTGGGTCTTGCATTTGATAACGCATTAGCTGTCGGGTATTGCTTTCACTCACTTGGTTTTGCCAATGAACAAAGTTGACGCCATCCCTGGATCGTTCTATGTCAAACGACTGATTCTTGTATTCCGTATTGCTGGTCCAATACAATTGGGGGCCATTTGCATCCGCCTGAACATCCAACCAGGAAAGCTCTGCAACAGTCACGATCGCAGGACTAGCCGTTGCCAATATCGTCACGGTATAGTCTTCTACCTCTCCATAGATGAAGTTATCGCAAGGGTCCGCGTAGCCTCCTCTCTTCATTGCGACGCGCATTCGAGTATTGCCCGTCAAAGCATTAGTAGGAACGGAAATGGTACCCGATACTGGAGCCACCATACTAGGAGGAGTTCCACTGACTGATACGCCGGAAAAGACTTGTTCGTCCGTATCGGTAAAATCTCCATCCTGATTCCAGTCAATCCACACCCGAAAATATTCACTAAAGTGCGACCAACTAAACAGTGCTTGTAAGCTGATGGCGTAGGTCCCTCCTTGCTCTACAACTGTTGATGATGCCGTATAATTTCCGTACAAATCTTTCCCACTATCATTATCGATATTACCGAAACTGACATTACCTATCCATTCTTGCCAAGGCTGCTCTCCGAGGATTGAACAATAAGTTGGTCCATTGGCGTTATTAGGTAAAACGATGACGAGGAAGGAGCAACTTTCTAGATTGCCACAGGCATCCATTGCTTCATACGTTATGTTAATGGTACCGAGGGCAAAAGCGCTTCCATTGGCGGAACCACTAGTCTGATTGATTTGTAGGCCTCCCGTCGGACAATCGGTCGTCCCCACTGGTATCGACAAATTGACAATAGCACTGTTGCTTCCCGGTGCAGCCTGAACGGTAATATCATTAGGACAAGTCAGGATCAAGTTAGTGACAATTTCCAATACAGTTACGCTAAAAGAGCACGTCACCACATTATCGCAATCATCCATGGCTTCATAAATGATGGTGGTAGTCCCCAGCGGAAAGTTACTACCACTCGCAGGTCCACTGGTTTGTGTGAGGCTGGTACTCCCCGTTGGACAAGTCGTACTCGAACTGGGTGTTTCCCAGGTAACTGTTGCCGAGTTGGCTCCTTGAGCAGCTTCGATGGTAATGTTTTCAGAACAAGTCAGGCTCAACACTGGTCCATTATCGACTATATCAATGGTATAATCCTCCACTTCTCCGTTTTGAAAGGTTTCACAAGGTTCCGCAAAAGCTCCACGCTGCATCGCCACCCGCATACGAGTCGCACCAGGAATAGCAGTGGCAGGAATATTAATCAATGCATTGGTTGACACTAAAGTAGTCCCTAGTGGTGGCATCAAACTAATTTCAGAAAGTACCTCCTCGCCAGCATCGTCAAAATCATTATCCTGATTCCAATCAATCCATACCCTCCAATATTCGTCGTGACCATTCCAACTAAAACTATGACTAAGTACGATGGGATAAGACTCCCCACGATTGACCTCCGTAGATAAGTCCGTAAAATCACCGTAGGATTCTTTGAAGGAGGTATTGTCGATGCTACCAAAGTTGACATTGGAGATCCATTCCACCCAAGGGGTTTGCCCCGAGGCATTGCAATAACTTCCTGGAGGGCTTACATTTTCCAAAACGGTCACAATAAAACTACAAACCTCTACATTCTCGCAATTGTCCGAGGCTTCATAGGCAATTGTTGTGGTACCAATGGGAAAACTACTGCCGGTGTTTTGGCCAGCGGTTTGCAGGAGATTGATGTTTCCGGTAGGACAAGTTGAGGTAGGTGATGGAGGTGTCCAAAAAGCGATAGCAGAACTTGCACCACTTGCCGCAGTAAAGGTCAGATTGCCGGGACAAGTTAAAGACAATACTGGTGCCCCTCCATCAATCACGATGATATCAAAAGAGCAGCTTGCCGTCAATCCACAATCATCTGAGGCCTCATAAGTAATTGTGGTAGTACCGACGGGGAAGGCACTGCCATTAGCCAATCCTCCGGTTTGTATGAGGTTTACCGTTCCCGTCGGACAATTCGAAGTAGACAATGGGGCCGTCCAATTGATCACTGCTGAATTTTGGCCAGGAGCCGTTATTTGGTTGATGTCATCAGGACAATTGAGGACTAAAGTGGGGCCATTATTCACGACATTAACCGAATAATCTTCTACCTCCCCAAGAACAAAATTTTCACAAGGATCGGCGTATGCATCGCGCTTCATGGCCACTCGCATTCGGGTGGTTCCAGCAAGCGCTTCCAGAGGGACAGTAATGGTTTCGTTGATGACGGATAGGCCATGTGCCTCCATTGCCAACTCATTGGCATCCGCAAAATCTCCATCTTGATTCCAGTCAATCCACACCCGCCAATGTTCATCGAAAACGGGCCAACTGAAACTAGGCGTTAAAGTGATGGGATAGCTTGCTCCCAAATCAAGATCCGTACTGATGGCCGTGTAATCTCCGTAAGGCGTTTTAAAGCTAGTATTATCAATCGTTCCAAAATTGACATTGGAAATCCATTCAATCCAAGGTTGTTGCCCCTGACTGTTACAATAGTTGGTAGGCCCACTTACCTGTAAAACCTCAAAGCTTTGCTCTTGATCTGGCGCAGGATGGTACTGATTATTTCCCGGCTGGCTGGCCCGAACAATTACGGTCCCTAGTTCCCCCGTCAAGGCAACACTATTTCCATTGATTGTTGCTGGTCCAGAAACAATAGTGAAATTAACAGGTAGACCGGAGCTGGCAGTAGCTAAAATAGCAAAAGGAGGGTCATTCGAAAAGCGATCCGCAATGGCGGGGAAAGTAATACTTTGGTCTTGAGGTGTTGAACTCCCTTCAACGAGAGTCATCATCTGATCAATGGCGGGTGCAAACCATTCGTCCACAATACCCGAAGGCCACTTAACAACAATTTTGCTAATACTAGTAGCCGCACCGATGCCAAAGTGTTGACGAAAGCTATTCATGATGCCATAGCCTTCTCCCGAGCGTACCTCTCTAATTTGTATCCCCCAAGCACCATGCAATTCAAGCCTAGCTCCTACCCCATTGCGATTACTGGCAGTGCCCTCCAAGAGTACTGCGCAAAAGTGATGGCTCCCTCCATCATTCATCAACAAGACATCATCAATCGAGCTTGGGCTATTGAACAAATTGGCATAGCCCGCATAAATATCAAGGTAGCCATCACTATTCAAATCGCCAATCGCAAAAGATTCCATGGCATTGTTCGTGAATGGATTGGCCAGTCGAGTAAAAGTACCATCGCCATCATTATGAAACAAACGTTGTTCGGTTCCCGAAATCAAGAGGTCGACAAAACCATCATTGTCAAAATCGCGGAAAATGGCTTGAATGCCAAAGAGGTTCAAATCCGCTGCACTCATTCCACTAGAAGCGGTCACATCGCTGAAAGTACCATCACCATTGTTGAGCATTAAAAGGCTGGATGTGTAATGATTGAGGACAAAACAGTCCATATCACCATCATTGTCAATATCCGCAAAATCGGCAGACCAACTTTGATCCCCAAAACGGAGTCCGGCAGCCTGTCCTACCTCGTCGAAGTTGTTATTGCCATCATTTTGAAATAGCAAATTAATGCGACGAGGATCCGTTGGACTGTTGACCCCTTGGCGGCATTTGGACAGATA
>JBCCSR010000042.1:0-13269 GCA_039199865.1 Bacteroidota bacterium | reverse complement strand
TGTTGATGTACTCATCCAACTTTATCAAACAAATACTCCACCCCGCCGAATGATCAGTTCACCCTCATCGAATAAATACTCCACTGCTTAGATCAACGAGTGAGCAATCATTTACTCTTTCTCATTGCATCTTTGCACTAAGTAAGTCATTCTCGTCCAAGCAAAACAATCGTTTTTCAAAGGGTAATCTCATTAGACTGATCACCAGTAATCAGGTAGTCATTCTATTGCCTTCGCTTAAGCGGAAAGGCTAGTATTCTAATCAAAACTTTAAGTCATGAAATTATTAAGTCTAAGTCTTCTATTCATTGGTGCCCTATTATTCAACACCACAATCGAGGCACAAACTGTCTACAATTATAGCGGCTCCAAAGTAGACCTTAACACCGATAGTATTCCAGAAGGAGAATACCATTTCAAGCTGAAAGGAGGAGATGGTGGTTGGGCCAAAGCCGGTGATTGTGAAGCCGGGGGAGGCAATGGCGCCATAACCGAGTTTAGAATTGCTTTCGGAGACGGAGCAGGTCAAATCCCTACTGGCTCCACCATCCGATTAATTGTCGGAGGTAGAGGGACGAATCAGGATAGAAGTGGCAGTAGTAATGTAGGGGCCAGAGGCAGTGGAGGTGGTGGTACCGCAGTACTGGCTAGAATCAATAACGAATGGGAGATACTCGGGGTAGCCGGGGGTGGTGGTGGCGCCTATCGTGGAACAGCCTTATGGTTTTGTACAGACAATAATCCCGGTCAGGGTGGTCGATCTTCTACATCCGGTGGTGACGGAGAAGGTACCTACGGTGGCAATGGAGGTACCAATGGCAATGGAGGTACCGGAGGAGGAGATGCAACCTTTGGCTGGACAGATTTCGCTGGTGGGGGCGGGGGTGCTTTTTCCGATGGAACCGGAAGTAATAACTTAGATGGATCAGTACATCAACTGGCGGGGAAGAAGGGATTGAATAAAGGTGGAAATGGTGGCAACTGGAATAATATCCATATTGGTGGCTGGGGTTTTGGTGGTGGTGGTTCAGGCGACCAAGGTGGCGGTGGCGGCGGTGGCTACTCTGGTGGTGGCGGGGGTAGCGAGTTGGACAATGGTGGTGGCGGGGGTAGTTATACCAATTCGACCTACACTTCCAACTATTCAGTCGTTCAAGGAAACTCAGATATGAATACCACCCATGGCTACATTGAGATGACCGAAATTTGCGCCGTTGAGATCAATGGATTTGATTATATCAATCCTTTGTGTACCAGCGATGCTCAGGGAAGAATCCAATTTGATTACGATTACATTGGCAGTAGTGATTGTGAAGATTTTGTTCAGTGGAGACTTACTCCAATAAATGGCTGGAAATATTTGGGAGACGGTATCTTTCGATCCATGCGAGTAGGTAACTATACGCTTACCATTACCAATACGGGTTTGGGAGAAGTCGTGACGACTTATAATTTTACGGTTAGTGTAACCGATCACCCTCCCGTTGCCTTATGCAAGGACGTCACCATTACGCTAGACGAAGATGGTATCTATTACAATCCCAATCTGGAAGATTTAATCGACAATGGATCTTATCACGAATACTGTGACGAAAATTTTAACCTTTTTGCTGATCATACCACATTTTATTGTGAGGATATTGGAGAAAATCAAGTTACCCTCAATGTGTATCCTTCCAATGGAGTATCAGGATATTGTTTTGCTACTGTTACGGTAGCGCCACACCCCAATGATCTCCCTATCGCCAATTGCAAACCCAGCTTTGAAGTTGACCTGGCCACACAAAGTAGTGTTCATCTTTCGGTCAATGACATCAATGATCATTCGGTCTTTGCTTCTTGCCATGAAGACATGAACATCGACATCAATACCTTGACTTGTGAACATGCCGGGCAACAAGTCGACATTACGTTGACGGTGGAAGATCAAGCGGGAAGAACCGATGAATGTATCACCACGGTTAATGTTTTGGATAGTGGAAATCCCACTGCTGTTTGTAAAGACAACTTCACCGTGACCTTGGCAGGAAATGGTACCGGAACCCTCAATCCACTCCATCTCGACCTGGGAAGTATTCCCAACAACTGTACCGACCTTAGCTGGTCTGCGGACATCGTCAATTTTGATTGTGATGACGTAGGCCCCAATACGGTTAACATGATCGTTACCGACGGTTATGGACGAACCAGTTCTTGTCAAACTACAGTACACATTCAAGAGAGCACTGTTCCCGTCGCACTTTGCCAAGACATTACCATATATCTAGATGAGGATGGCAACTATAACTTCGACCCCAGCGAAATCGACAATGGAAGCAATGCTGGATGTTCTACCACTCTGAGTAGTGCTATCAATGCTTTTGATTGCGATGACTTGGGAGATCAACTTGTCATGCTAACGGTCACATCCGCTGGCAATGTACAAGTAACCTGTGAAGCTACCGTAACGGTACAAGACACCATTTCTCCCGATGCGGGGGGGCTGGCCATTACTGTTGCCTTGTATGGAGGAGTTGCCACCATCCAACAGTACCAAACTCAACTTTATCAATTGGCATCTGATAATTGTGCCTTGGTGGAGTTTGGACTGGTGGGACAAACCTATTTCTACTGCGAAGATGTAGATACGGAAGTAATCTCCCATGTAGCCGTAGCAGATCAAAGTGGCAATACAGACACGGCTAATATTACCATTACAGTACTCAATCGACCCATCCACGCAGTTTGTAGTGATCTTACCGTCGAGTTAGCAGATGATGGTACCTACACTTTAACAGATGCCAATATCAACAATATTTTACATAGTTCGACTGTCGGTTGTTATGAAGTGGAACACTTCAACCCAATCGCTAGCCAAGTCAATTTCGATTGCGGGGATGTTGGAATACCCGTAGTAGTTACAATGACGATGCATCAATACGGAGAAACCTCTACCTGCCAATCTACCATCACGGTAGTAGACAATATCGATCCCTATTGCAACAGCATAAAAGTCAACCCCAAAGCCTTTTTGGAAGGACCTTACGATAGCACTAATGGATTGATGAGCGATGAACTCCGTAGGCAAGGCCTAATTCCAAGCACCTCTCCTTTTGCTGGTACAGGCGAGACGGTAGCTAGCGATGTCTTGGCGATTACAGGTAATGATGCCGTAGTTGACTGGATACTCATTGAATTGCGTAGCGCAGTTGATCAAAGTGAGGTACTATACAGTCAGGCTGCTCTATTGCTAAGAGACGGAGATATCGTAGCGACCAATGGAATCAGTCCAGTAAAATTTGCTGACGCAACGGCTGAAGCCTATTATATTGCCATCAGGCATCGCAACCACCTGGGAGTGGTAACAGCCAATACTTACTCCTTGTCCGCTAACAGCACGAGTATTGACTTTAGCAGTGGAACAACGGCTGTTTATGGCAGTAATTCACAGATCAGTTTAGGTGGAACCCTCTGCCTCTACGGTGCGGATACCGATGGATCAGGAGCAATTGATGCAAGCGATCGGAGCAATGTCTGGAACAGCCGAAACCAAAATGGTTATTTAGACTCCGACTGTAATCTAGATGGTACCGTCAATGCGAGTGATCGTAATTCTGCTTGGAATAATCGAAACCTTGGCAGGACTTTACCGGATTAGAAATTTAGTAGACGGGAAATGGTAGACAGAAAAAACTGTTCACCGTTTCCCGTTCATCCTTCCTCCATTTTATCAAATACTCCACCCCCCGAATAAACAATCCACCCCAGCTACTTCCAGTCCACCTCAAAGATCAAATAGTACGATAGCTTCACGGTAAACCGCTTTAATTTTGCATCATGATCTTTTACCCCAGTGGTATCCAATCCTTTTTAACCGAAAAAATCAATTATCGTGAACTCAATTCTCTCCAATAAGCCTTCAGTTCTAAAATGTTGCTTACTCTTGCTTGGCCTCCATTTTTTCGTCAGCACCGGCTACGGCCAAGAAGAGCTCAATGACAACCTACAAATCCATAGCTTTACGAATACTAGTGGGATGATCGTTCGCTCCGTTCCCGTGGACCCCCAGGGTGACTTCATCACCTTTACACTACGAGGTGCCCGGGGGGGGAACTGCAACGGTAGATCAATGTTCATCGACAGGAGGAACCGGAGCATTTGTAAAAGCTACTGTACGTATCGGTGATGGGCCGGGGGAAGTTCCTGCTGGTGCCGAGCTTCGTTTTTTTGTAGGTAAAAATGGTTCTAGTGGAAGCTGTACGGGCATCTTCTGTGCTGCTGCTGGCGGTGGCGGCGGCGGCACTGCGGTCATGGCTTTCATTGATGGCAACTGGGAAATCATCGCTGTGGCTGGTGCTGGTGGCGGTGCTTACCAAGGTCGATTTTCTTCGTGTGTTGATAGTCAACTTGGACAAGGGGGGCGAGCTAGCGAATCCGGTGGTGATGGAGAAGGGAATAACCACGGCGATGGGGGAGAAAATGGAAATGGCGGTGGTGGTGGTGGTGCCTTTGACCTCCTGTCTGGTGGTGGCGGTGGCGCCTTTAGTGATGGTGGACCGTTCTTACTTAGAAGAGGTAGACAAGGATATGAAGAAGGTGGAGATGGAGGGACAGGAAACTTCGATGGAGGTTGGGGTTTTGGTGGTGGTGGTGCCAGCGATGATGCTGGTGGCGGTGGTGGTGGATACTCCGGCGGCGGTGGTGGCGGTGATGTGAATAATGGTGGTGGTGGCGGTAGCTATGTCAATTCGGAATATACCTTTGATACAGAAAAGATAAATGGGCAAGCTGGCTCAACGAGCGATTCGAGAGGAGAGATTACTTACCAATTTTTCTGTGTCCCCGAAATTACTGGTTTTGACTACATCAGTGGACTTTGTGCCCCAAATGCTCTGGGGAGAATTCAGTTGATACACGATATTGATTCGACAGATGCTTGCGCAGAATATCTTGACTTCAGACTAGAACCAATAAATGGTTGGAATCACTTAGGCAATGGATTGTTCCGTTCTGTACGTCTAGGAACTTATACCGCCACTGTAAGGAATACCGTCAATGGAAAAACCTTAACCAGTTACAACATCACCGTTGGCATCAATCCAGTAGTCCCGATTGCAGAGTGTAAAGATATCACAGTCAACCTTACGGATGGGCTATATGAAAATAGCAGTCTGGCCAGCTTGATTAATGATGGTTCTTCTGGTGTGTGCGATGATCCCTTGGTCTTAGAGGCCTCACCAACAGTTTTTGATTGTGATGATGTCGGCGATAATCTGGTCGTACTCACGGTAACTGGTAACAATGGTGTAAGTGCGACTTGTCAGTCCACCGTTACGGTGGAACCAGACCCCAATGACTTACCGATAGCGAATTGTGTATCCAGTTTGGAGATTGACCTAGCGGGGCAAAGTACGGCTAGTATTTCTGTTGCCGATATCAATGACAACTCCGTTTTGGCTTTCTGTCATCAGAGTATGAGTATTGATATGAACCAGCTAAGTTGTGATGATGTCGGAAATCCAGTAGAAGTAACTTTAACGCTAAGCAATATAGCAGGTGGAACAAGTCAATGTACCACTATGGTCACCGTACTAGATAGTGGTCAACCTAGTGCCGTCTGCAAGGACAACTTTACCTTAATCTTGGCAGGAAATGGTACCGGAACCCTTAATCCAGTCGATCTCAACTTGGGTAGTATTTCTAACAACTGTACTGACCTGACCTGGTCTGCCGATGTCATCAGTTTTGATTGTAATGATATCGGGGAAAATACGGTTACCCTGACGGTCACCGACGGTTATGATCGTACGAGTACTTGTCAAACTACGGTACACGTTCAAGAAATTACTGTTCCCCTTGCACTTTGTCAAGATCTCACTGTATATCTGGATGAAAATGGGAATTATAATTTTGACCCCAGCGAAATCGATAATGGAAGTAATGCCGGATGCTCTACTAGCCTCAGTAGTTCGGTGAGTGCCTTTGATTGTGATGACCTCGGAGATAATCTGGTGACCCTCACCGTCACTTCGGCTGCCAATCTAACGGTGAGCTGCCAAGCCACCGTAACGGTACAAGACACCATTTCTCCCGATGCGGGTGGCCTGGATGTTAGTGTTACTATATTTGGAGGGGTGAGTTCCATTGCAGTTAGGAAAACTCAATTTGGCCAAACCGCATCTGATAACTGCAATTTTGTCGAATTCAATTTTGTCGGACAGACGAGTTTTACCTGCGAGGAGGTGGATACCGAGGTAACCTCCTACTGGGCGGTAGCAGATCAAAGTGGCAATGCAGATACAGTTAGTTTTACGGTAACCGTTCTGAATCGTCCATTTACAGCTATTTGCAATGATTATACGGTTGAATTGGAAAGTGATGGAACCTATACTTTATCTGATACAGACATTAACAATATGATGGCTGGTTCGGTGGTAGGTTGCTATGAAATTGATCACTTTAACCCCTCTGCCAGTCAGATGAATTTTGACTGTACTGATCTTGGTACGCCCGTGGTGGTGACCCTTACTGGTAGTCAGTATGGAGAAAACTCTACTTGCCAATCAACCATCACCGTAGTAGATGAAGTTGACCCTTTTTGCAACAGCATAAAAATCAACCCCAAAGCCTTTTTGGAAGGGCCTTATAGCAGCGCCTCAGGATTAATGGAAGATGAATTGCGACAGCTCAACTTAATTCCCGGTAACTCCCCCTTCGCGGGTACAAGTGAAACGCTAAGCAGTGATGTCTTGACAATTACCGGAAATGACGCGGTAGTCGACTGGATACTCATTGAATTGCGTAGTGCAGTTGATCAAAGTGAAGTGTTGCACAGTCAGGCTGCTCTATTGCAAAGAGACGGAGATATCGTAGCGACCAACGGAATCAGTCCAGTCAAATTTGCTGACGCAGCGGCTGCCGCCTATTATATTGCCATTAGGCATCGCAACCACCTGGGAGTGGTAACAGCCAATACTTACTCCCTTTCTACAAACAGTACGAGTATTGACTTTAGCAGTGGAGCAACGGCTGTTTATGGCAGTAATTCACAGATCAATATTGGAGGAATTCTTTGCCTGTATGGTGCCGACACGGATGGATCTGGTGCAGTTGATGCAACGGATCGGAGCAATGCTTGGAACAATCGAAACCAAAACGGCTACCTCAATTCCGACTGTAATCTCGATGGTGTAGTAAACGCGAGCGATCGTAGCTCAGCCTGGAACAATCGAAATCTTAGCGGAACTTTACCAGATTAGAAGAACGGAAAACGGGAGATGGAAAAAACCGTTCACGGTCTCCCATCTCCCGTTTTATCAAATACTCCACCCCCCGAATAAACAGTCCACTCTAGCTACTTCTAGTCCACCTCAAAGATCAAATAGTGAACGTAAATTAGGCCCTTTTGAGCTTAACTTTGTGATGAACAAAAGAAAATCATTAAAACATGAAAAATTCAATAATACTTCCAATTCTAGCGCTCTGTTTTCTAACGCTATCCGTCAAAGCACAAACCGCTTTACTCAGCATCAGCAGTACATCAATCAATGGATCAACCGTTACTTTTGATCTGAATATTGAAGGATCTGGAGCCAATGTTTACCTAGGCAACTCCGACTTTGTATTAAGTTTCAATACGGGTGCTTTCAACAATCCTGCCTTTTCCATTACGCTACCCGGAAACTTTCGAACAGAAAGCGATTCGGATAGCGATGCAGCCGTCACTCAAGACAATTACCTTTTCAGTACCGCAACCTCAATCAATAGTGATGAATTGGTCATCAATTTATCTGGTCCTAACCCCGCTAGCATGCTTGCCTTTGATCGTAGAGTAGCCAAATTTCCCAATGGAGAGGCAAAAAAGTTGGGTACTTTTCAAATTACTGGATATCAAGGAGGCGACCTAGATCTAAGTTGGGAAGAAGCCAGTACAATCGTATCAAGCATCACCTTACCCGATTTTAACGAAGTTCAAATTCCGATTACCACCTCTCTCGTATTGCCCGTAGAATTGGGCGTTTTCGAAGCCATTCCTGGGAAAGACAATACGGTAGACTTGATTTGGGAAACAGTCTCCGAAAAAAACAATGACGGTTTTGAAATTCAATACAGCAGAGATGGACAGACCTGGTCTAAATTGAGTTTTGTTTCTGGTCAGGGAACAACAAATGACTTCCAAAGCTACACCTACACTCATCGAGAAGCAAACATTGGAACCAACTACTATCGATTAAAACAAATCGACTTTGATAGAAATTTTGAATATTCTAAAGTAAAAGTCGTCAAATTGGATGGAACGGGTTCAACCATCAAAGTTTATCCCAACCCAACCGTCGACATCGTCAACATTGAAATGGATGAACTAGATAATGCTCAAAATATCTTGATATACGATCAACAGGGAAAAATGGTGCTCAACCAAGTGATTGGTGCGGGAACCACCATGGTCAACTTACAAGTCGGGCACTTTGCCGCGGGCATCTACCGCATCCATATCTCAAGCAACAACAATACTTATCAGACACAAAATTTAATCATCAAAGATTTTTAGAGGTTGGAAGACATCCAAGTATATTTTCCCTTGTGGCTGTATCCTAAATTAGGGTACAGCCAATTCTCGATTTTGGAGTTGGCCTAGACCATAAGTAAATACTATGTTTTCTGACAAAAAATATTTTTATTGAGTATTATTGTCATCGTTCCTACTTCCATATTTTAAATGATCATTTTAGCTTACACCAAATTTAGTCACCGTAACATCAAGGAGAATCTCGGGAAGAGTGAATATAGTTATTACTTCGTTTTACGGAAGTTCCTACCCGTTTTAAAAACAATTGGAGAGGTGCACCTGATCGAAAACCCTCTTGAGGACATCTCAAAATATAGTCAGCAAGCGGAAGAACAGGGGAAAAAATGTGTGGTTCTTGCCTTTACCGCTCCCCATCATCTGAACTTGGATTGTCCACCATTGACCATCCCCGTATTTGCCTGGGAATACGATACCATTCCAAACGAAAGTTGGGACAATAATGAAAAAAACAATTGGGTAACAATGCTCCGTAAAGCCGGAGCCGCAATCACCCATTCCGAGCACAGTGCGGAAGCCATCCGAAAAGAGTTGGGCCATGATTTTCCAATGCTGGTCTGTCCCGCACCAATCGACGAAAAATATTTGAGCGCTCTATCGGAACGACCACAAAAAAACATTTTAAAAAAATACGAGTTACAGTTGACGGAAAAGGTAATAGACTCCCAAGCCTTAAAATTGGCTCCCCTGGAAAGTCCGAAAGGTTTCGCCAAACGCATAGAACTTACACATGTACTTTTGCAGACTTGGGCCCATTATGTTTTGTAAGACCTCATTCAAAAGCGACTCTATCAATTTTTACGAAGCATTTACCTATTTACTGGTACGACAGTAGCCAAAGTAGTCCGATATTTTCAGCATACAAGAGATACAAAAGTTAGTCCCGCTCATTCAAAGCCAAGCAACAAGTCCTCTACTGTCTGCTCGGGTGTCATTTACACTTCGGTATTAAACATTTCAGATAAGCGAAAAAACTACATGGACATGGTCGCAGCATTCTGTCAAGCCTTAGGAGAACAAGAGGATGCGACGCTTATTTTGAAGACACCAATTCTAGAAGATCTTTATTTCTTCCGGCAAAAGGTCAATGGATTTTTGCAGAGTCTTCCCCATTTCAAGTGTCGGGTTGTGGTCATTGGTCAGTATCTCGATCAGCAAGCCTATCAGCATTTATTGGCATCCACTACTTTTTATGTCAACACTTCCTACGGGGAGGGGCAATGCTTACCTTTGATGGAATTTATGGCCAATGGTGTCCCCGCAATTGCTCCTTTTGCTACTGCGCTGAAAGATTACATTAATCCAAGCAATGCTTTTGTAGTAAAAACGGGGTCATCTCCCACTTGCTGGCAACACGATGAAAGAATCGCCATCCGTACGGTGCATCATCGTCCGGATTGGTATGCACTCGTTGCGGCTTATCAAGAGAGTTATCGCATCGCGAAAACGGATGAAGCAAGGTCTCGCGAACTATCCTTACAAGCTGCAAAGACATTAAAATCGCATGCCTCTTTCCAATCAACGAAAGATAAGCTGAAAGCATTTTTAACTCAACAACTAAGCGATTAGGTCCATGGCATCCTTTACTGACATCAAAGCTCTCCTTTTCGCTGGATGGAAACGCATCTGGAAATATTTGGATCGAGCCTCTTTGTCCATTGCCTGCTTGAGATGGATGAAAAATCGATTAGTAGGCATTCCATTTGATAAAAAAGCATTTTTGGTGCTGGGTCCAGAATCGCATGGTTCTCATTTGGTGACCGATATTTTGATCAATGCCGGTTGTCAAGGGCATGCTGGAAATCACGTTCCTTGGCAACCCGAAAACAAAGTACTATTGCGGGGTTTGAAAAAGCCTTGGGAATACGAATTTCCCACCGATCTACAACCTTGGGACAATCACCCCCCCACCGGTGAAAGCCCCATTGTTTGGAGAAGGAGTTTGCCCCACGGCAAAAAATGGATCAATATCTCACAGATGATTCGCGATCTCAAATCCAGAGGATATCAAGTAAAAGCAGTCGTGGTATCACGCGATACCCATTCGGGATTACAATCACAGCTCAAGTGGAGACATGTCAAAGATGAAGCAACGGGGCAAGCAAACATTCCCAAAGCCTATTTGCATATTTTTCGTCATCTCCAACAAGCAAAAATTCCATTCGTCATGGTCAATTATGAAGCGTTGGCGACCTATCCTAAATCACAGGATTTTTTGTTGGAACAATTGGGTTTGCCATTGCCCAAAAGGAGATGGCCGATTTACGATGGCAATTTAAAATGGCACGACAACAAGGTTAATAATGACCTGGCCAATTTTCCGGAAGCCTGGTATCCATGTCAGGGAGATCCGCAGGTTTACTTTGATCGACTGGAAAGCGGTTATCAAAAAATGAAAGAGCAGTCCATTGTCATTTGTGGTTTGGCAAGAGACCTCATCGATGGCCTCCCCAATGCGATGGCAAGGATCGAATGTTTGGGTAAAAAGTTCAAAGACTATAGGGTAGTTATTGTAGAAAACGATTCGGTGGATGGGACTGCGGAAATGCTACAATACTGGCAACGCGTCAATCCAAAAGTACAAGTCCTCTCTCAGCAATTGAACGCGCAAAAATGGGCAGATGTGCAAGACCTTGCAAGAACGACCGCAATGGCCAACTATCGCAATCAATACCTCGACTATGTTCGAGCACAACAATACGCCTTTGATTTTTTGTTGGTTTTTGATTTGGATATTCCACTTGGCTTTAGTTATGACGGCATTGCTCATTCCTTCAGTTATCCCGATTGGGATGTCATGGCTTCCAATGGCATTTTGGTTCCTCCTTTTGGAAATCCCATTGCCCAAGCTTTGTTTTTCGATGCCTTTGCCTTTCGGCAAAAAGGACAATTGACCAAGCCAGATTTGACCACGATCAATCAGTTGCAATTTCAAAGAGGAGAAGCACTCGTCCCCGTTGAGTCTGCGTTTGGTGGTTTAGCCATTTACCGGGAAGAAGGTATTTTAGCTGGGGCACGATACGGCGGACAAGATTGCGAACACGTTGTTTTGCATCAATGGTTGCAGCAAAATGGTTTTAGCAAACAGTTTCTTAACCCCAGTCAAATTGTTTTATATTCTGGATCTTAATGTTGGCAAAAGGAAAACCATATCGCAAATTCATCATTCTAAGTTCACCACGTTCGGGAACGCACATGCTTCGAACGGCCCTACGCAACCATGTGGACATTGTCGCAGGCTCAGAATTGTTTAATCCCGATTTTATTCGCGATCGCCCTTTTGGTCCGGAGACTCCAGCCAAAGAAATTTTGGATCAATACATCTTCCGAGATTATCCACCAAACATCAAAATGGTTGGTTTTATCATTCACAGAAGTGGGACGCCTTTTGGCAATTGGCCAAATTTGTGGCCAATGTTAGCAGCAGACAAAAGTATTCATGTGATCAGTTTACGTCGACGCAACTTATTGAGACGATATCTGTCTTATCAGGTCATGCGCACCTTCCGAGGATCCATACCGAATCCACTACATTTTGATCCAGAAAGATTAGAAAAGGATTTTGTTGACCAAGAAAAAGAAATTGAAGATTTTGATCGACGTTTTGCTGGGCACCCGCTCATGCAAATTTACTACGAAGATCTTTGCGCTGATTACCCATCCGTAGTGGAGCAGGTTCAGCAATTTTTAAACGTAAAGCCCCAAAGGCTTTGGCCAGATATTGAAGGAAAGCCCCAAAGAAAATTAAGTGAAGCAATCGTCAATTTTACAGCGTTGAAAACGCATTTTGCCCCGACAAAATGGGCTTCTTTCTTCAACGATGAAGAGGAAGTGATGCACATCAGTAAGCCTTCAAAAAAAGCGAATGGACCCAATCAACCCAATCCATTATTAGAGCGATTGGCCGATTGGCCAAGTATCCGACCTTTGATTTACATCAGAAATCGATACCGGGAAAGTTGGTCGGGAATGGTCCGTATGTTGGCAAAAAAATTCATCGTTCAAGCCTTTCAAAAGACAGTCAAAGGGAAAGAAAAATATTTCAGCAACTTAGCGACAACAGAATGGGCACTGTATTCAGAAAGAGTAGAAGAACTCCTGATCCGATCCTTTTTTCAAGATCAAAAACACGGTATCTTTGTAGATATTGGATGCGCCTGGCCCATTACTCATAGCAATACCTTCTATTTGGAAAGACATCTGGGATGGTCTGGATTAGCGGTTGATGCCAATCCGGTAAGATTAAAGGTTTGGAAAAAACATCGGCCTAAAAGTAGATTACTCACCTACATCATTAGTGATCAATCTAGCCCAAACACAAGTTTTTATAAAGCAGGCCCTTTAGGATCAATCCAGAAAGAACGATCATTTGGCAAAAAGATCGTTCGTGGTAAGGAGATTGCACTTCCGGCAATTACTTTAAATCAATTACTGGAAAAACATGCAATTGAAAGCATTGATTTCCTCTCAATCGACGTGGAACAATCGGAACTAAAAGCCTTGCGGGGTTTTGACCTCCAACGGTTTCAACCCTCCTTAGTTTGCATCGAAGTTGATCGTGAAACCAAAGATCAGATCTTAACCTATTTTGAACAACATCAGTACAAATGGATAAAGGAATACGTTCATTGGGATCAAGTCAATTGGTATTTTACCCCAAAAAAGTAAATCTACAAAATTAGAAAACAATGCACTTAGATTTT
>JBCCSR010000041.1:0-13272 GCA_039199865.1 Bacteroidota bacterium | reverse complement strand
TCCCCGAACCCCTTTGAAGAGTATATTTTACTCAAGTATTCTCTAAAGGAGAGTAGTGATATAAATATTCAACTCTTCAACTTAAGTGGTTCGGGGATACAGTCCATTCCAATTCTCCCTCTAAAGATGAATGATTACTGTTTTGCTCATCATATCTCAGGCCTTGAGGCTCACAACCACAGCAAGTATATAAGCTAAGCAAAGGAGATGCTGCTTCTTCGTCGTCACATATGTCTTGGAAATAAGTAAGATTACAGTCAAAAATTTCTCCAGCACCTCCATAGTTCTCTAAGGGGTATTCGGAGTAAGTAGAGTTTGCATTTTTTCGTAGTAGTTCAACTCTAATAAATCGTAGCGTTGGTTCGCCGTCCTCATCGCAAAGATAATGAGAGGCTAAAGGGATCACATCAATTGTTGATGTATAGATGGTGGGGTGATCAGCATTTTGCTGAAAATTTTGAGCTAAGATTTCAGGTGAAGTATAACCACCTATAGAATATCTGACATAGAGATTGGGAGGAAGTGCTGGTAGAGGAGGTCCAAATGCATTTCCATTGGAAATTACAGGCCAGATATAAGCCCCGTAAAGGTAATATTGTTGAAGATGTGCAACACTGATTTGAATACTTAAACCCCTTGCGAAGCAGTCTTCAATATCTAATTCGTAACAGCTTCCATTGAAACCGTCTCCCCCCATATTGGCTATGGTAATGTGATCCAGCGGTTCAGATTGAGCAAAAATATCATTTGGATAACAACAAAGTAAACTAAGGATAAGTCCTAAAAGAGTTAGTTTTTTCATGATTCACTCTAGATTTTTGAATGTTATAAAAAATGTCGTGGCTTTTGCCACAGATTAATTCCCTTGATTAAAGACCAGGCAAGTCTATTGGCCTGTAGCTTTTTCGATTGTATCATTGCGGTGAAAAGAGAGACAAAAGAAAGGATATTCCTTTTCTTTCCGCCCTTACTAAATCAATACTTTGATGCTTCGGAACGGACTAGGATCGGGGATGAATCAACTCAACTCTTTTCGAATCAATGAAAAGCATTTTACTTTTCTGGGCGCTCCGCTTTATTCCATACTAGCCTTGGCTTTGGCGCCACTTTAAAATCGTTAATTGCGGGAATGAAAAAAAGGTAATCGTCGTTTTGAATTTTTTTTAAATTTATTTTTCCCCAAAAAAGAAATGTAATGGAGGTAGATTGTTTTCATAGCACTACACCTTTTGTTGGACTGCAAGACCAAGAGAAGGGGCTCATTGGTCATTGGCAAGTGCATGGTAAAGATGATAGAAATTGACCATTGAAAAAAATGAAAATGTACGAATATGGCTTTTCAGAGTATGAAATAGGTTTCTGGCTGACCCAAATTTTTATTTGTGTAAAAACTAAAGCGAAAACGGGTAATTCCTTTAGAAAGCGACTAAATTGAGATCGACTAATCAACCTTCGATGAAAATCAAATTTTGGATCCATAGCAAACAGGTAAACGCCTTCTACCCCCTAGTCAAATGGGAGCGATTGACCTGGTGGCTAATGCCCATATTGCTTTTGCTGGTCCATTTGAGTTGGGGACAACGGCCTGGCTGTTGGCACCTCACCGACGAAGATGGTTTGCCCGGAATGACGGTCCACGAAATTGTTGAGGATGAGCAAGGATACATTTGGATGGGAACCAACAATGGTTTATGCCGATTTGATGGGCGAACGTTTCAAGTCTTTTCCGATCTCGAACTGAAAGACAATGAAATTCTCAAACTCAAAAGAGATCGCTTTGGCCGCTTCTGGGTCTTGACCTTGGCCAAGGAGTTGGTTTGTCTAGAGAAAGATAGCCTCCAACAAAAAGAACTGCAAGCCGTCATTGCCCTGGATCATATTCAGGCTGTTTGGCTGGCCGAAGACGGATTGATTACGATGTATTATAAAAACAATCAATCCAATTATACCTATTATTCTTTTAGTGAAGACGGTGGTATCGTTAAAGAGAGTGAGCTAAAAACCTCAATTAGTCAAGCTCATTTCAACGCCATCCCCCAAGTGATCGATGGTCATTTTTCTTTAGTCATTTTTCATCTGGAGAGTTCCAGTTTTTACATTCAGTTGATTCGTGTAATTGCGGATCAATTGCGGATAGACGAAACGAGGTTTGATCGAAGTCTGAAAGAGCACCAGTGGGAGCTCTTGGCACCAATTGATCAGTTGTACATCACCAGTGGATCGCAAATTGCACAGATCAGAGACGGTCGAATTGAGGTCGTTTCAAAAATGGTGAAGGAGTTTTATTTGCTGCTCTATCAGTCTCAGGCAAAAGGAGCTTGGATAAAAACTGGAAATAAGGGGGTGATTCAGAACAAAGTAGAGAACCAAGAAATGAAAGTCCAGAATGAGGAAATGACCATTAATCTCAATAGTTTGATGAGGGACCGAGAGGGAAATTACTGGATGGGAACAACGGGAGATGGGGTTTATCTGGTCCCTTCTGTCGATATCAGATATTTCAATACCGACAATCGAAAATTACCTGCTGATTTCGTTTACTGCATTTATCCCTACCAGGGGAAGGCTTTGATTGGACAAGCCAATGGTTTTCTGACCTTTTTTGAGGAAGAAGCTCCTCTCCAATCGATCAACTTCCCCAAAAATGGAGATATCCGTTCCATTGTGATTGGAGACCAACAAGAGGTCATCATGGGCTTTGATCGGAGTATTGTTTATAGCAATGACCGCAAATGGGAAAAGGAATATGTTGTTGTTCCGGATATCAATGGAGTGAAAAAATTATTGCTCGATCATCGAGAACAACTCTGGGTAGCGGCGGCTACGGGAGTGTGGCAGCTCAATGGGCCACGAAATAGACGTCCATTGGATACGGAGTTTGCCTTGATTCAGAGTCAGCGTACTTATGGAATTTGTGAAGATCACCATCACCGACTTTGGATGGGAACCACCAACGGACTGTTCTATCGAGATGGAGCACAAGTGAAGGTCTTCAACGCGGGGGAGGACTTAGACAACTTGAGCATTACCAGTTTGCATTATGCCAAAGACAGTTCTATTTGGGTCGCCACAGACAACCGGGGCTTACTTCGCATTAAAAATGATCAACTCATAGAGCAATACGGAGTGCAAGATGGTCTGACGAGTAACAGCTGTACGGCCTTGTATGATGATGGCCAACGCATTTGGCTCGGTACCAATCTTGGCCTGAATGCTATTGACCCTCAGACCAGGACCATTCAAACCATCAATGTCAAATCGGGTTTGCCATCCAACGAGATCAGTGCAATTTATGCAGTGGAGAAGAAGGTGTGGGTAGGAACGGCCAATGGCTTGGCTATTTTTCCACAATCAATCATGGCGACTGAACCACCACCACCCAATATTCTGTTGTCTGGGATTACAGTGAATGGTAAGACTTTGCCTTTGCAGACCAATTATCAGTTGAAATACAATGAAAATGATTTGGCGATCAATTACACTGGCATTGCCTATCAGGCCAGAGGAAAAGAACAATACCGCTATCGGATGCTTGGTTTGGATACGACCTGGCAACTCAGTACCAATCGAGATGTGAGCTATTATGCTTTGGCTCCCGGAGAATACATTTTTGAGGTGCAATGTAAAACACTCAAGGAGGTTTTGAGTGAGGAGCCCGCGCGCGTCAAATTTTACATCGCTCCTGCCTGGTGGCAAATTTGGTGGATACAAGTATTGCTGGGACTGGGAATCTTATCGCTTTTTGGAGCCTTTATTTTATGGCGACAGCGCAACATACTGAAAAACGAACGAAAGGAAAACCAACTACAAGAACGAATTAGCGAATTGAGAATGCAGGCCCTACAAGCACAAATGAATCCTCATTTTGTTTTCAATACGCTTAATGCAATTCAAGAATTGTTGTTGACCAACGACAATGATAAGGCTTTGGATGCGCTATCCCATTTTGCTAAAATGATTGCTTTTGTTTTTGAAAATTCTCGAAAAAAAACCATTTCTCTGAGGGAGGAAATCCAATTTTTAGATCATTATCTGAAACTGGAAAAGTTGCGTTTTGAAGATCGAGTTGTCATCAATTTTAGTGTTGATATGGCACTGGAACAACAACAGGAAGCATTGAATATTCCACCCCTGTTGCTCCAACCCTTGATTGAAAATGCTTTTAAACACGGATTGCATCATTCCTTGGGAGAAGGCCGTTTGGAGGTCAAATTTGTTCCGGCCGAGCGTTCTGCACTCAAGTGTACCATTACGGACAATGGCGTTGGGCGAAAGGTTGCCGCAAGTTTTACCCAATTGAGAGACAGTCGAAAAAGAAGTATTTCAAGTCTGGATATCACTAGGGAAAGGTTAAATTTGTTTCATCAATCGACAACTGAAGCGGAATACTTGCGTATATCGGATGTGATCAATGAGCAAAAGGAGGTGAAAGGCACTAGGGTGGAAGTGTGGTTGTAGGAAGATCGGCCCAAATTTGTTAAAATATGGACAGGACTTGATCCAGCCCAAATCAAAACTTATGACATTAAATGCCATTTTAGTAGACGATGAAAGAAGAAGCCGGAACAGTTTAAAGCTGTTGTTGGAAAAATATTGTCCAGAGGTCATCATCTTAGGAGAAGCGGCCAACATCATGGAAGCGGTTAAACTAATCAACCTCCAACAGCCCGAATTGGTGTTTTTGGACATCCATCTGCCTCAGCAAGATGGTTTCAAGCTGTTCGACTATTTTGTGGAGCCCAATTTTGAAGTGGTTTTTACAACGGCTTACAGTCAGTATTCAGTGACGGCACTGCGGATGGCTGCGGTTGATTATCTTTTAAAACCCATTAATAAGGACGAGCTAAAAGATGCGGTTCGTCGAACCATACAGCGGAAAGAGCAAAAGAAGATGGCTCAGAACATCAGTACTTTAAAGCATGTATTAACTTCGGGCTTTCGAAAATTGGCACTGCCCAATGCCAGCGGCTATACTTATGTCAACTTAGAGGAAATTGTCGTCTGTGAAGCCAGTCGCAATTACACCAATATTTATTTAGCAGATGGCCGAAAAATGTTGATTTCAAAAAATTTGAAAACCTATGAGGACATTCTAGAGAATTTTCATTTTCTCCGCATCAGTCGTTCTCACATCGTCAATTTGGCCTGTGTCGAATCTTTTTCTAGAGCCAACGGAGGAGAAATCGAATTGACCAACAAAATGGTCTTAGCAGTTTCTGCACATGCCAAAAAAGAACTAATCGAAAAACTGAACTCATGGGAAGGATCAATTTAAAGGACTAAGGTTACCTTTTTGAGTTGAAAACAATATAAGAATGACGACTCCAATAAAAAAAATTCCGGATAATGAACTCGTCGAACTTTTGGCTTCGCATCACGAGCGAGACAATGATCGCGCTTTGCGTTATTTGTACGCTACCCACTGCGATGTCATCATGAAGATGATTTATAAAAACAATGGTTCTGAAGAAGAAGCAAAAGATGTCTTTCAGGATGGCTTGATTGTATTGTACAATAAATGCAAAGCCAAGGATTTTCAGCTCCGTTCGAGTTTGCAAACTTTTTTGTTTTCGATTTGTCGTAACTTATGGCTGATGAAACTTCGATCGAAAAAGCGCGAAGTCAAACTGGATGATTCTTTTACGCATCTACCCGATCTGGATGATTCCATACTTGAGGTCTTAGTGGTCAGTGAACGGGAACAATTGGTGGCGCAATTACTTAACCAACTTGGAGAGGGATGCAAGCAAATTTTGCATTACTTTTACTTCGAACGATTGCGTATGAAAGCCATCATGCAACTCATGAAATTATCCAGTGAACAGGTAGCCAAAAACAAAAAGGCCAACTGTATGAAAAAACTGCGAAAGCTCGTTTTGGAATCTGGACATTTTAAGCAAAGTCTCGAAACAAAAGATTAAACCCAACTGAAAACCTGATGGATCGAAACAAAGAAATTTACGAACAGATTGATCGCTATTTGCAAGCACAAATGTCGGAGGAAGAACGTTTGGCATTTGAACAAAGAATAGCGACGGACCCCGATTTAGCAAGTGAATTGCAACTGCAACAAGACATCGCCGGAGGGATACGCGCGCATCACCATCAAAAGATAAAAAAGAAACTCGATCAAATCCATGATGAGCTCCACACGGATACTGCTCCTTCCATCAATAAAAGAAGATGGCTCTATCCACTATTGGCTGTTGCTGCAATAGCTCTTTTATTGTTATTGGTCAGACAAAGTTGGAGTGGGAGCAAAACCAGTCCAGAACAATTGTACGCCCAATTCTATCAAAGCCATCCTGTGAGTTTGGCAAGCCGTAGTACGGATGTAGATGAACAAATTTTACAGATTGATGCGCTCTACAAGCAAAGAGCCTTCCAAACCCTGCTTCCCCAAATCGAAGCCAAATTAGCTAAAATTCAGAATGATCAAGATACGACTAAACAGACGATTGATGTACTTCCCAAACTTTTGTTGGCCGCGGGCATTACTCATCTCGAAACTGGGCAAACACAAAAAGCAGTCGACGACTTTCAGCGGATTATCGATACCAATGATCCTTTCCTGAAAGACCATGCCTTGTGGTATTTGGCGCTCAGCCGGCTTCGACAAAAACAAATAGAACCTTGCCGAAAGGCGCTACAGGATTTGACCAAAAACCAACGGGCCGATCATTACGAAGAAGCCCTTCAACTTTTAAAAGCCCTTTAAAATTTTTTCCATTTTTTCTAACAGAGCATCATTACCTTTTTTCCCGCCTCGCAATAAATGATTGTTAACAGCAGTTGCCCATTTTGGCTCAAATGATTTGAAATGCTGTAGCTTATTTATTGATTCACTAAACTTTTTTTGTTATGAAAACTGCTTTGTATTGCGCATTTTTGCTCGTCGGCTTGGCAAGCAATCAACTGGAATCTCATTGGTCTGAGAATGAAAACTTACTCCTCGATCCGATTGAGTCAATGGACATTCCCAATTGTTGTGGCTTTGTCACCATTCCCGAAAATATTTTTTGTCAAGGTATCCCGCACCCCATTTATTCTTTTACCTTTAGGCCCGCAAACTCGCGTGTAGGTGTAACTTTGAATCCAGGCCGCAATTATGTTCAGGTGAATGCTGGCCAGAATTACATCTTGAGCTTCCCGGGGGGAAATGGAACGTCATGTTTTCCTGTCAGTGTAAATTGGGAGTTGTGTGGTCAATCGGGAAACGGTGTACTTCAACCAGGTGGTAGTATACTAGTCGCTGCTGGAAACGCTGGAATACCCTGCTTTAACTAACAAGCTATTGAAAATTGTTTTTATGCTATGAAACACTAAAAAAGATAAGAATAGTAGTTAATCATTTTAGATCCGGGCAATGCTCCAAAATGTGATCGATCACAAACGGAGGATTGTCCGACTTTTTTTTAGGGCTGAAGTTTACTACGGAAAAGCATGGAAAAAACGAGAAAGACGAGTCCAATCAACAAAGGCCAATACCAGTTGAAATGATTCAATGCCAAAGGGGCTGTTTCTCCAAATTGAACAAAGGCTGCCCAATAATAGGGATGAGCCATGGAAGGGTCTGTTACTTCCGAGAGGTAGTCCAATTTGGCTTGGCGAATGGCTTCATCTTTTTGCTGCTTTTGTTGTAAGGCTTGGTAAAAATAAAGCATCATTTGTGAGGTTGTGCAATCGTCGACGGACCAAAGACTCATCACGGTGCTTGGACAGCCTGCATGGATAAATCCTCTAGCCAAACTCATTACTCCTTCCCCCCGAACCAATTGCCCCGAGCCCGTATTACAAGCACTCAGAACTACCAGATCTGCGTTGAGTTGAAGATTGTATAAATCGGCAGTAGCCAAATAATCATCGCTAAAAAAGATCTTATTGAGTTGGGCATTGTCCTCATCGATACAAGCATGCGTAGCCAAGTGAATGATTTGATAGTCTTGAGCCATTTGTTCAAAACTGGCCTTGTTGGCGTTTTGATCCAATTGACTGGTTCCAGCAAACAATTGGTGTATTGCCTCTACTTCACTCTGGTTGCACTGAAGACTGTACAACTCTCCGATCCGACAAGACCCCGACCTTGACTGGGCAATCTCTTTTCCAAAACTCGGTGCAAAACCAATGAATGGTTGATTGGCTTTTTTTCTTGCCCTACTTCTTCTTTGTAAAAGTGTTGTAGAATAACTGTAGCTGATGGCATAGTCTTCAAACAAATAGTCGAGATTGGAAGGCAGGTAATTGGCCTTCGTAGTATTGGCTTTTTTGGAAATGAGCAAATCGAAAGGAATAAAGTTGAGTTGTCCGTCCGGGACAATGATGAGGTGTTCTGCCTTGGAGCTGAGTTGCTCAAGGGGAGTTGCCAGCAAGTACTGGTAAAGTTCATGCGCCAGAGTAGTATATTGTCGAAAGTTTTCTTCAAAACTTTCACTACGTGGTGGATTTTGTAGCAACTGTCGGAAACGTTGAATTTGACCTTCTAATTTAGGGGAAATGGCTTTTTCCCAAACCCGAATTTGTTGCTGATCAATCTGAAAGACATACAAATGTTCATCTCCCACAAAGTACTCTAACAAAGCATGGTTGGACTCAAGCATTTCTTTTTGTACGGCCTCTAAACTGGCGAGCTGGGTTTGGTATTTCAGTTGGTGATATTGGGGATAATCCTCTTCAAAAGACTTGATCAATGAATCGTAGGCTCTCCTCAATTTAAACAACTCTTTGTCCCACGACTTGATTTTCTTTTCACTGGCCCCTTGTCCTTTTTGTTTTTCTTCGGTAATGATTCGCTCGTAAAAAGCCAGATCAATGCGTAGATCTTTTTCCCGTTCTTGTAAACTATCGGGGATGTTCGCCATGCCTTTAGCCGAATTGTCATTGATGGATTCAAGCAAGGTGATGGCCTTATTGCTTTCCGCAAAGTGAAAGGCATGTTCGAGGTATTTTTGATCTTTTTGGATTTGAAATAGCTGTACGGAAGTGCGAATGGCTCCCTCGTAAATTTGCTGATTGTTTTGCGCCAAAAATTGTTTAGAGCCCGAGGCCTGATAACTTTGTCGGAGTTCTTGAAGCAATTTTGTTGCCAGCATATAATGGTCAAAGGCGGCCAAAAGATCTTTGAGTTGAGCCTCACTTTTGTGGTATGCTTCAAAGGTTTTTGCTTTTTGTTGTAAGACCTCAATGCTAGTGAGTTTGGCGATCAACTGGTCTTGCTCGGGCAATTGGTAATAATCATCGGAGAGTTCTACCAAGGAAAGCATTTGCAAGGCACGTTGATATTGCGTCAAAGCATCTTCCCAACGTTGTTCGGTAAAATAAATATGGGCCAATGCTCCAATTTTTTTGGCGATCTGAGGATGTTGTTCAAAGGCTTTGTACTCTTTCCTGGCCTGTTGAATGGCTTGTTTATAGGTCGACTTGGCTTGGGCTAAATCATTTTTGGCGAAATAATACTTTCCCAACAGTTCTAAGCTGTAGGATTTTCTAAAGGGTTTTTTGCTCTCTTGGATCGTTAATACACGATCGATATATGCTTTTACTGCATCTAGTTTTTTATTGCTCAAATTGATTTCTGCAATTTCGTGATAGCAATTGATTTTTGTTTTGCGAATCTTAAAATTTTCTTCCTTCTCTCGGGACAAAATAAGCAAACTTTGGTCGTACAAACTGAGCGCCGTATCCAACTGGTTTTGATCTTTGTAGCAGTTGCCTAGTGCGTAATAAATTTTGGCATATATGGTGGAGTCAAGTTTCACAGTACCTGCATAGTACTTTCGAGCATCTTCAAGATAGAGTATGGCTTCACTGATGTCTCCTTTGTTGCGAAGTGCGTTGCCCAAATTGTAACTTATTTGGAATAAATTCCAAGGATCATTTTGCTTTGAGATAACATTGTTGTAAGTCTCTTTGTAGAGTGCCACAGATTTTTCAAAGTTTCCCTTGATTTTATATTCCAAACTCATGTTATTGGACACGTAAATGGCCGCTTCACTATTGGCTTCTAAATGTGCTTTAGCGTAGCGATTCGCTTGAACGTTGCATCGACTAAAATTGGCATAGTCAGCTACGGAAAAAAAATTGGCCGCCATACTGGTATAGCAGTAAACGACATAATCCCAATTATTGGATGCTAGAAAATATTTCAAGGCTTTATTCCGATAGATGTCGAAGCTATCGACTTGATCCATGGGAATTTTTTCAGAATAATCGAAATAGTGCATGCCCACTTTAAACAGCGAGTCTTTTTCAGCTTGACCATTTTCTTGCGAAAAAAGGGGAGAAATAGAAAATAGAGCAAGAATGAAGAGAAGTAGGTTTCCTTTATGGCTATTCATAGTTAATGTTGCTTGACCAATAGATGAAGGTACTGAAAATTGGGGATTTTCTCGAAAGTTTGAGAAAATCCCCGAATTTTTAGTAAGGAAACTAGATTCAGTTGAAATGTTAGTTTCTGCTAAAGACGATGAACTAGTTCATCTTGATCAATCGAATAACCTTTTGGCTACTTGCCGTGGTCATCCTACAGTAGTAAACACCGTTGGCCAAATGACTCGCATCGATGCTCAGGCGCGATTGTCGATCTCCGGGAGCAATGCTTCGTTGGTAAACCAATCTTCCATTGACATCCATCAAGTCGATTTGAGCTGCTTTGTCGCCAGCAAATTGGTACTGCACATCAATCACATCTCGGAACGGATTGGGGCTTGCACTCAATTGCTCTGGCAAATCTCGTCGTTCGTACTCTCCACCATTGTCTTCTCGTAATCCAGCATTACACTCCTCACAATCGATGAACTCGTCAACTGGGTAGATGGGTAGGCCACTATTCGGTGGGCAAACTTCTAGTGAGTTGTTGCAATAGTTGCAAGTTTCTACGAATACCAAACAACTAAAGATGTCATCTTCTCCGGAGTACAGATGAACTGGATAAAGAATAATGTTGTTGAGCGCATCATACGTCACCAATTTTAAGAGAATTTCTGGATTAAATCCTCCAGGATTTTCTTGGCAAAGGCTTGCAACATCAAAGCTGATATTCACAAACTGTTCAAACATCGGTACCGTGCCACCTGCTGTTTGTGCATAATGAGAAAATCTAAAGGCGTTGACTAAATTGATGCCTTGACTTCCATTGATGGAATGCTCTAGATAAAGTAATGGGTAACCTGAAGGCAGTTGATAGATAAAGTTATCTTTGATTGCTTCACCTTGGTTGAGATTGGCGACTGTTACTCTTACTCTCAAATTGATATTGCAACCATCGTAATACAACCAACCGGTACCTGGATCATGATCAATAGCTAAACATCTGGTACAGTCATTTCCGCTACCATTTCCACCACCAGTGTTTCCATTATTTTTGTCTCCTTGTCCAATAGCGATGAAAGGACTAAGGGCTAATAGCAAGAACATCAGTAGTGACTGCCGGACATAAAAAGTTTTCATAATTTGTTAGTTTTTAAGTAAGAAAAAATAAAATTCGAACCTAAAAACAAAAGATAGTCAGAAGCGCTCACCTCGACTAAAGTCACTTGATTGGACCAAAAAGAAGGGACGGATTGGCCAATGATAGAACATCAAGTGCCTCTTCTCCCTATCATGTAGGAGGCCTAACGAAAGGTAACCGAGGATGGGGGTGTTTTTTTAAAAAAAATGTTTTCATGGATTTATGTTTTGTGTTTTTAATAAAGATCAGGAGTGTTAAGTTTTTGTTGCCTCAATCAAGAGAAAAATGGACAATTGTATTTTCCTATGAATAACTACTTCGCTTAAAGATCAGAGCATGTCGCGGCCATTGATCAAAATTGGATCGTCAATGGTACTGGCACGGTTGGCGTTGACTGATGCATCATTGGCATTTCCGTCAAAGGGATAATAAGCCACCAAACCATCATCCAAGTTGAGTTGAGCAATACTGTTAGAGATCAATAAAATGCTTAGCAGCATGGTTAATCTACCTTTCATAGCGTAATGTTTTTTTATCATTTTATCTTAAAATTAGTTGTTTTCTAAAGTAGAAACTAGCCCGAATGAATCAATTGGTCTTTTGGTGTAATGAACGAGAAGGATGATGTAAGCGATGAATTGGTATGGCCTGCTAATTCTCATTATTTTTACAGAAAAAAAGATGCGGCAGTTTCTTCCGATTTTTTTTCAGGTATTCTTCGGGATTTTCTTTGGGCCAAGTGTAGATGGTCAGGAGTTGGCGCTTGAGCATTATCGGGTGGGGAAGGAGATTATTTTTAGTACCCTTTATGGACAGATTTTACAAGATGAAAAGGGATACATTTGGTTTGGAACCGACCAGGGCTTACATCGCTATGACGGACAAGCCTTTGTGCATTTTCCCATTGGGCCAGCCGTTTTGGATGAGGAAATTCTTTACATCAATTTTACCGACGATGGAACACTATGGGGGATTAATTTGAATCGGCAAGTCTTACAGTTGAGTCCCGATTCGGATACTTTTCATCTTTCTCCCATACATCCCTCGATCGAGTTATCAGGAAAGGAATTGACCCATACCATCGGGCAGAATCTCTATTTTTTTGGTCCAAGAATGGGAGATAAACGCGCTACCTGTATTGATTTTCATGTTGATCCTGAGCAAATGGATCGTTCTAGTTTTCGAAAAGTTGTCTTTGATTCAGAAGTTTCTGAGGTACATTTGAGAGCCGATGGAACAGAATATTTGGTAAGGATAGCACTGGGGAAAAAGTTTAATCTGACCAAACGCAAAGATGGTCAGGAGGTGAGTCTTCTGAAATTTACTTCTCCAAGACCGATTAGGGTCCGACCACGATTGAGGTATCTCGAATCAAGTCAACTCATGGCACTATATACCCTTTACAATACAGGAGCTCCATTGCACTTGACGGAAACCAAACCACCATTCAATCATTACAAAATTCCTTTAGATCAGTATGATTTTGAAGGCATCAATCTTTTAGTTGAGGATAGCGCACAAAATATTTGGATTTGTACGAACAATGGTTTTTTTGGCTTTGATGCCAATAGAAAACCCCTTTTGGGAGGACGTCAAATTTTGGCAGGGCACATCATCAACAATCTTTATCAAGATATCGAAGGAGCCTATTGGATAGGAACCAGTAAAAATGGCTTGTATTACATTCCCAACCTCGGGGCACAGTACTTTAGCTCAGACAATTCAGATTTATTATTTGACCACATTACTACTCTAACAAAAGATAAGTCGGGGAAGTTATACGGAGGTACTTTACCTAGTTATTTATTTCAATTTGATAAGCAGGG
>JBCCSR010000040.1:0-13413 GCA_039199865.1 Bacteroidota bacterium | reverse complement strand
TGACAAACTGATCAAGATGCTTTTTGATTTCCAAAGGGGTGATGGTCTCCGGGAGGGTAAAGTCTTCCCGCGTTTCATCCTTTTTGCCCGCATACAATTCCTCCTGGATGATTTCATCGGCTTGCTCTACACAAACTTCACAAATATGACCGTCAATGCCAGCGATTAAAATCAATGCTTCGGACTTGTCTCTACCACAAAAGGAACAACGATAATTATTTTTACTTCTTCTCATTTAGACCACCTGTTTATGGTTTCGTGCCGTGTTAATTCCACGACACTGCAATTTTTTGGTAAAAAACTGGTTTGTTCGAATTTGTAAGAGGGTGAAAGCTCCCCCGAAGGGGCACTTTGGGAACAAACCAATTCCTAATTTAGGTAAATTGATACGTTTCCCAAAGTACACGGCGCTGTTAAAGGGCCAAAATGGTAAATTATGACGTTTTCTCGTCTTTTCTTGGATTGTTTCTATCGAGCACCTCATCAATTAAGCCATATTCTTTGGCTTCCTCGGCTGTTTTCCAATTGTCTCGATCACAGTCTGTCTCGATTGCTTTATAGTCTTGCCCCGTGTGATGAGCGAGAATATCATAAAGCTGTTTCTGTAAATCTTTGATCAAATTGTAGGAAATTTCCATGTCAGTCACTTGGCCTTGCATTCCACCCAGTGGCTGGTGAATCATTACTCGGCTATGGTGCAAACAAGTACGTTTTCCTTTGGTACCCGCAGTAAGTAATACCGCACCCATTGATGCAGCCAATCCAGTACAGATGGTGCTAATATCTGGAGAAACATATTGCATGGTGTCATAAATACCTAAACCAGCAATTACTCCTCCTCCGGGGCTATTGATAAACATGTTGATGTCTCTTTTGGGATCAGTTGATTCCAAAAAGAGGAGCTGAGCCTGGATAACATTGGCAACGTAATCGTTGACGGGGACGCCCATGAATATGATGCGATCCATCATCAATCTTGAAAATACGTCCATTCCAACAATGTTCATTTGACGTTCCTCGATTACTTGTGGAGTGAAAGCATGAATATTGGGTACAGAAGTATTCATGTATTTTTCCAAATGCATGGAACTCATGACCAAATGACGAGTATCATACTTCTTAAATTCATCTTTGTGAAACATAATTTCAGTTTTTAGAGAAACCAAATTAAGGTGACGATGTGGTTTCTAGCGTTAAGACAAATATGCGAATTGAGGGGTCCACCCAATTCGCATTTTTATTATCACTTGTATAAACTAATAGTAATATTGCATAAAGAGTTTTAACAGCTATCTACAAATAACTGTTCAGTAAAATACTGGATTTGTAGCAAAACGTTTCATTTTTCGTCTATTGTTCAACGTCTTCCGTTATTTCTTTCTCTTCTTGATCTTCATTGACCTCCGTTTCCACCACTGCTTCGGGAGCACCTTGGTCTGCCATCATTTCTTCCCTGGCTTTCTTCAACTCTTCCTCTAACTCTTCTCTGCTCACTGGTTTTTCCTTGATATCAACCACTTCGCAGATGGATTCGAAGAGTCGATCAGCAATCAATTCTTGGTAAACTTGATCGACTTGTTTTTCGTCTTGCATCAAGCGATTGGCAGTATTTAGAATGACCAACTCGTCACCATATCCACCAAAATAGCCACGGATGCGATCTTTGAAGCCCTCAAAAATTTCTTCGTTACTGACTTTGATGTCAAACTTTTGAACGGCTTTACTTCTGATGAGGGACCAACGTAAATTTTGTAAGAAACGATCAAGTTCCTTTTCAATCACCTCATCGGTGGCATTTTCGTTAGAAAATTTGAGCCAGCGTTTGAGAAAAGTTTCTGGTAATTCTAAAGGATTTCTTTCCAATAAATCTTCCTGGAAGTCCCGGAAAAGGAGGGATTCCCCCTGTTTGTTGGCTTGAGACGCCAACAGCTCTTCCATTTTTGCTCGCGCTTCTTCTTCACTTTTGACCTCTCCTTCACCAAAAGTCTTGTCAAAAAACTCTTGGTTGAGTTCTGCGGGGGCAAGACGGCTTACGTTATCGATTGTTCCTTCAAAGTGTTCACCAATTTCAACATCGGTATCATTTTCACCTACATTGAGTAAGTATTTTCTAACGTAGTCTTCCGTCCGGTCGGTTTCCAATTGAAAAATATTGAACCGGAGCTTGTCTCCTTTCTTTTTACCAAGAATTTCTGATTTTATCTCAGGAGCAATGACGCTGGTAAGTAAGCTAAAGGTCGTTGCCCAGCCATTTTCTTTGGGCTGATCACCATCTAGTTCCTCCGCGTTGAACTGAACCATATCGTTTTCTTGAATCGCATCTTCTACCTCCTCACGATTTCCTGACCGCTTGCGTGCATTATTGAGTTCCTCTTCGATGGTCTCTTCGGAAACTTTAACCACCATTTTTTCGAAACTATTGTTTTCATCCAGACCATTAACTTCAAATTTCGGTGCCAAACCCATATCAAAGCTGAAGGTAAAATCGGAAAGGTCATTGACTTCAAAGGTATACTCAGGCTGATCGTCTGCGGGAAGAGGTTGCCCAAGGATTTCAATGTCTTCTTCCTTGAGAAAGCGGTTGACTTCATCTTGCAGCATGTCGTTGATTACCTCGGCTAGGATAGCTCGACCGTACATCTTCTTGATGAAACCGATCGGCGTTTTCCCTTTTCGAAAGCCTTTCATGTGGGCATTTTTTCGCTGCTTGTTGAGCGCTGCCTTGAATTTTGGCTCGTAATCTCCCTTCTCGAAGGTAATGGTCAGTACCGAATTCAAATGATCACTGTCTGTTCTGACAACCTTTGCCATATTATTTTGCTTGTTTTAAGTCTTTTAGTGGAAGGAAAGTACTTCGGTACGAAATAATCGTAGTGAAAGCGCTTGTCAACGCAGATGAAATAACCTTGAAAAGGAATTCAAAGCTGCCTCTTTGGATGACTTTTGGACCTGATCCTAAAATTCCCGTCCTTGTATTGTGCGGGTGGAGGGACTCGAACCCCCACGCCTCGCGGCACTAGATCCTAAGTCTAGCGTGTCTACCAATTTCACCACACCCGCTTTGTGGAATCGCTTTAGAAAAAAGCGTTGCAAAGATAAGACCTTTTTGCCAAAAAATACCAGACTATATCGCAAAAAATAAAATTATCGGAGGACTGAATATTTATTTTTGCATAAGTATTTGATTTTCAGATTTTTGGGATGCTTTTGAAGCCTGCTTTATTCTTCGATCTTTGCGTTTGTATTTGAATCTGTGAAATTGAATCGAATACATTGGTTCAAAATTGTTGACTTTCTCGTTGTTAAATGCTAATTTCATATTCATTATAACAGTTGGTAAACTGAAGCGATTGACTCCCACATTTCCTAAAACGGATGCTTCTCCAATTCCTAAAACAAGGCCGTACGTTCCGATCGTTTAGATTGGGTGACTTACAGAGGCTAATTGACGTTGGATGTTGTATTCTTCAAAAGAAATGAGGGCCAGTTGACTCCTTTTGTATCATCAACAAGTTAAACCGGATTAATTTTACTCATGCCACAAGTGCTATCAAATTCAGATCAGGAAAAAAAGCTGATACAGTCTGCGTACCGGAAGCTCCTCAAGTCGGTAAAGACAGAGATGGATACCACTGATCGCAAGAATATTCGGCAGGCCTACGAGTTGGCAGTAAAGGCCCACAGTGCGCAGAGAAGAAAATCTGGAGAACCCTACATTTTACATCCCATTGAAGTGGCTCGGATTTGTGCCCAGGAAATCGGTTTGGGACCAACAGCTATCGTAAGTGCTTTGCTACATGATGTCGTTGAGGATACCGAGGTGACCTTAAGAGATCTCAAGACCAAGTTTGGAGAACGCATCACAATGATTGTAGACGGTTTAACCAAACTGGATGGTCTATACAATGTTGCCAGCCCACAGGCAGAGAACTTCAAAAAAGTGTTGAAAACACTTTTGGTCGATGTGAGGGTCGTTTTGATTAAAATGGCAGATCGCCTGCACAATATGCGGACCTTAGGCTCCATGCCAAGGCACAAGCAGCTGAAAATTGCTGCAGAAACAACTTACATTTATGCTCCGCTAGCTCATCGTTTGGGCTTGTATTCCTTTAAGACTGAATTTCAGGACCTCTGTATGAAAATTACAGATCGGGATACTTATCAGCAGATTGCTCGTAAACTCCAGGATACCAAGCAAGAACGGACCCATTACATCAATGAGTTTATCAAACCACTGACCCAAAGGCTCAATGAGATTGATGTGCCTTATCGAATTACTGGACGGCCCAAGTCGATCTATTCGATATGGAATAAAATTAGGACCAAAAAAGTACCCTTTGAGGAAATCTACGATTTATTTGCAGTCCGAATCATCATTGATGTTCCCATCAATCGGGAAAAACAAATTTGTTGGCAAGTCTATTCTATCGTTACGGACGTACATACCCCGATCGCAGAGCGCCTAAAAGACTGGATTACCACCCCTAAATCCAATGGTTATGAGTCACTCCACACTACAGTAATTGGCCCGGAGGGTCGTTACGTGGAGGTTCAGATTCGTAGTGAACGGATGAATGACATTGCCGAACGTGGCTTTGCTGCCCATTGGAAATACAAAGGCCTTTCAAAGCAACCTGATATTTATGAGCACTGGCTCGACAATGTTCGGGAAATTATTGACAATCCAGATAGTGATGCCATCGAGTTTCTCAATGACTTCAAAACCAATTTGTTCAATGAGGAAGTTTATGTGTACACGCCCAAGGGAGATTTGAAGATTTTACCGAAAGGTGCAACAGCACTTGACTTTGCTTTTAGTATTCACACAGATATTGGTTATCATTGCACCTCCATTAAGGTCAACAATAAGTTGGTCCCCATGGGATACAAGTTGCAAAATGGCGATCAACTTCAAGTAACAACCAACAAAAATCAAAAGCCCAACGAAAGTTGGTTGAAGATGGTGGTTACGGGAAAAGCGAGATCTAAGATTCGTTCTGCGATGAAAGAGGAGCGTCGTAAGCAGGGCGAAATTGGAAAGGAAACTTTGATGCGTAAGCTCAAAAATCTAAAAGTAGACTTTGAGGAAAACGTAGATACTTTGGTCAAATATTTTGATTTCAATTCACGAGTGGATCTGTATTTCGAAATCGCGATGGAGCAGCTCAATATTCAGCAAGAGCTCAAAAACTTTCAGATTGAGAACAACAAATTGGTCGAAATCCAGGAAGAAGTGATTGTCGAACAAGAGCCCCCAGTGGTTAATCGGCGAAAGAATAAGAACCTTCCACAGCCCAAGCTGTTAATTGGAGGAGAATCGGCCAGTAATTATCAGTATCAACTGGCTAATTGTTGTAACCCGGTTCAGGGAGACGATGTCTTTGCTTATTTGACGGTCAATGCTGGCCTGAAAATACACCGTACCAATTGTCCCAATTCCACCAACTTAATGGCCAATTACGGTTATCGTATCATGAAAGCGGAGTGGGTGGTCACGACCAATACCTCTTTTGTGGCCGACTTGTTGATCACCGGAATTGATGATGGTCCTGGAGTGATTGAGCGCTTAAGCCGTAGCATTTCCTCTGATTTGGGTTTGAATATTCGATCCTTCTCCATTGCCGGTGAAGAAGGATATTTTGAAGGAAGAATCAGTTTATTAGTCGCAAATAAAGATCAACTTAATGTTGCTATTCGCGGACTTCAGAACCTTGACGGCGTTTCTACTGTTACGAGAATAGGACATTAACAAATAACCATAACCTGCTCATGATAATGAATAAAAAGGCAGACATCATTAAGGAAGTCATCAATATCTTTTCCGGCCATTTAGAAAACAATGGTTTCCGGAAAACTCCTGAGCGTTTCGCTATTCTCGAAGAGATCTATCAGCGAAGCGATCACTTCGATGCGGAAGCGCTTTACATTCACATGAAAACGCAAAACTATCGGGTTAGTCGGGCTACTGTTTACAACACCTTGGAGCTTTTGGTCAATTGTGACTTGGTAAAAAAGCACCAATTTGGCAAAAATTTGGCACAATACGAAAAGTCTTATGCTTACAAGCAACACGATCATCTGATCTGTGTGAGCTGTGGTAAAGTATTGGAATTTTGTGATCCACGGGTCCAACAGATTAAAAGTAAAGTAGCAGAGATTATGGGCTTTGAAATTACCCACCATTCCCTCAATCTCTATGGCTTGTGTTCCTCGGGGAATTGCAAGGAAAATTACTCTGAGCCAGATAACCAATCCTAAATTTCACGCAGATTCTTTTTGGATCTCAGCCTTTGCCTCATTCCGTTTATTCCGACCGATCTCGATCTCTTTTCGTTGAGCACCATGAGTGGTCCATTCTTTGCCTATAAATAACTTTTCATTAACAATTATAAAGGAAAAATTGCAGGAAATAAGTACTACATTTACTCTGCAACTGTTGGTCAATCGCATATTTTCAAGGAAACAATACGCTCCTTTTTTTGAAAAATAGCATTGAAATAGCTAATAGACAAGCTAGTAAAATATAAAGTAAAATTTGATATGTCGTTTTTTTGGTAAGTTATTTGTAGTAAATTATGAGAACCAAACTCCCACACCATCAAAAAATAATACCCATGACCTATTCAATCTTCGAACGGAATGCGGTACAGGTCCTGGAAGTCCAAAATCTTTTTAATGAATTGGACAACAAGGAGATCCTTACAGATGTGCAAAACCGCATTGAACGAGGCTTCAATAATTTTATCGTCGATCTTTCTCAGTTGGACTTCATGAACAGTGTTGGTCTGAATTTTCTGATTTCAGTGATGACCAAATCCAGAAAATCTGGAGGCGATGTGACCATCGTCAATGCCAATGATCAAGTCATCAGTTTATTAGAAATCACCAAGTTGAAAAAACTGTTTAAAATGCAATCTACGGTAGAAGATGCATTAGCCAGTCTACAATAAATCGGCTGTGGATAAAAATATAGGAATCTAATCGGATAGATTCTCCAAATTACATTAAATTTGCCAACCTGATAGGATGAATGTCTATCAGGTTTTGTATTTTTAACAGGTTCTTATTTCACGGGCTTCACGTCGGAGATTCGTACGTAGCCCCTCACCTAAATTTAAAATGAGCTAATGGCAGTTGATGTAATTCTTGGTTTGCAATGGGGCGACGAGGGCAAGGGAAAAATTGTAGATTTCTTGGCAGATAAATATCATATTATTGCTCGCTTTCAAGGCGGCCCCAATGCTGGGCACACCCTTAAATTCGACGGGAAAAAATTTGTGTTACATACCGTCCCTTCCGGTATCTTTCGACCCCAACAGCTCAATGTCATTGGCAATGGGGTGGTTATTGATCCAATTACTCTGGAAAAGGAGATCCACAACCTTATCGATGCAGGAGTGGATTACAAGGATCGACTTTTGGTGGCCCGGAAAGCCCATCTTATTCTGCCTACTCATCGCTTTTTGGATGCCGCCTCAGAAGCCGCCAAAGGCAAAGCCAAAATTGGATCGACACTGAAAGGAATTGGACCCACTTACATGGACAAAACGGGTAGAAATGGACTGCGAGCAGGAGACATTCATCTGTCCAACTTCCAAGAAAAATATGAAGCCCTCAAGCAAAAGCATTTGGGACTGATTAATCTTTATCCTTCTATCGATTTCGATTTGGAAGCCGAAGAGGCCAAGTGGATGGAGAGCTTGGCCACGCTACGCTCTTTACAACAGGTGGACTGCGAGTATTTTATCAACAAAGCACTGAAAGAAGACAAGAAAATATTGGCAGAGGGGGCCCAAGGATCTATGCTGGACATTGATTTTGGAACTTATCCTTTTGTTACTTCTTCGAACACGGTTACGGCTGGTGTTTGTAGTGGATTGGGCATTGCTCCGTCAAAAATAGGAGAGGTGATTGGTATTACGAAAGCCTATTGTACGCGGGTTGGATCTGGACCTTTTCCCTCCGAATTGCATGATGAGGTAGGCGATTTTCTCCGTAAGGAAGGTGCCGAATTTGGGGCAACCACTGGCCGACCTCGCCGTTGTGGTTGGATTGACTTGCCTCAGCTGAAATATACCATTATGCTAAATGGGGTGACTCGTTTGGTCATTACTAAGATAGATGTACTCAATCAACTGGAGCAAATCAAAGCTGTAACGGGATACCATTACAATGGTCAGAACACCCAAGAACTTCCTTATGATCTTTGTAATGTAGAAGTACAAACAGCTTCACAAAGTTTTGCTGGATGGCAGCGATCGTTGGAGGGAATTGAGCGCTTTGAAGAATTGCCAGCCAATGCCAGACATTATATTACCTATCTAGAGGAACATCTAGAGGTGCCAGTGGCTATGATTTCTACTGGACCAGAGCGCAAAAAATTGATCAAGAAAGAAGTGGAGGTTTTCCAATAAGCCGTTTTAGGGCTCTGTTTTTGTCTCAACGAATGGTTTTGTAATTTCCGGGTGATCAATGAGGAACTCATTGAACCGCTTTCTGCTGGCTACGAAAGTAATTTTCTTACCAAAATTTCCTGCCTTTTTCAGAAATAGATGCACACTTCGGAAAAAGAGATAATCACTTTCCTCGATCTTTTCCAGGCTACCCCACGAATAGCGATAGGTCTTGAAATAATTGGTTACGTAAATATAATTCTCATCCATTTCTACCCGTTTGAGTCGCATCAGCGCCCAATAGAGGAGGCCAAAGCCAGTGAAGAAAAATAGGGTCAGTAGAATATTAAACTGTGTGGGAGACAGGGAGCCAACGGGTTGGTTTTTGGAAAACCACATGGCCAAGGTAAAAATGCCAAAGAAGACCGTCCAAACCGTTGGAATAACAATCTTTAAGAAAAGCGTTGCAGAACTGGAAACGTGTTTCATCTATTCAGTTTTCTCTTTATTTTTGACCACTCTTGCCGAAATAACAATACTTACTTCATATAGAATAAATAGGGGAATACCGATCAGGAACTGGGTAACCACATCCGGTGGCGTAATGATGGCAGCCAAAATCAGAATCACAATGAAGGCATGACGGCGGTAAGTGCGCATAAATTGAGGGCCAATCAAGCCTACTTTTGACAAGAAATAAACAATGATTGGAAGTTCAAACACCAGACCGGTGGGGAGGGTAAACATGGTCATACTATTGACATAAGACGATAGCGTCGTCGTATTAACTGCTCCCATATCATAATTGGCCAGAAAGGTGATGGCAAAGGGAGCAATGATGTAATAACCAAACAGAATACCCATAATAAAGAGCGTCGAACAAATGAACACCATTCCTCTCGCGGCTTTGCGTTCGGCAGGATACAAGCCAGGTTTGATGAAGCGCCAGATTTCCCAAAAAATATAGGGAAAGGCAAAGATCAGTCCCGCAAAGAAAGCGACCTTCATGTGAACAAAAAATTGCTCCCCCAATTGTATGGTGGTCAAATCAAATTGAGGAGGATAAAAGCAAAGTTTTTCGGACAATCCACAAATGAACTGATAAGTGGCAAAACTCTTCTCCTTTGGTGCCATGATGACTTTTTCGAAGAAAAACTCTCCGGACACAAAAACGGCAATGGCAAAGATCAGTATGCTCACCACTGCTCGGACAAGGTGCCAACGCAACTCTTCCAAGTGTTCCAAAAAGGTCATTTCCCCTTCGGCTTCGGCGGACGTTAGGGCTTTTTCTCCCGGCTGGTCTACATCCATTTGATCAAGCGGCATATCGATTATTTGTGATTCGTCAAAGAAGCTTGTTTGTTCTACGGTAAAAATACGGCAAAGTTGTTTGTAGACAAAGCCAAACAGCTGAATTCTACCCGATTTCAAAGAATCAAGTTGCTGCCTTTATTTCCCAATCAATTAACGCTTGATTGCTGGCTTTAGATTAGTGTTACCTGGACAATTCAAAAAAAATCTCCATTTCATGGATGCTATTTGTTTCTTTTAGCGCAATTGTCGTTATGTTCTCAGACTCGCCAATTATTAAAGACCCAATCACTTATCAAATGGCCCGGTTCAGGCCATGACCGTTGTTGAGCCAATAACCAAGATTTATTACTGTTTTCAAATGGAGTGTCACCCTTTGAGCCATTCGCTGCTTGCTAGGGGGCTACACCTCCGCACCTTGTTTTTTTAATGGGGCAATGCATCATCTGTTCTCTACTAGTAATGGGTAGGGGCTGGGAAGTGATTGCTGTAAACAAAATCGAAAATATGTCTATACCAAAGGAACCTCGCCAATTGATGATCAATCTGATGTACATTGTGCTAACGGCTATTCTGGCCTTAAACGTGTCGGCAGAGATATTGAATGCTTTTTTGACCATGGACAAAAGCATCAGTGAGAGCAGCAATATCATCAACAAGTCAAATGACAAACTGATGAAATCCATTAGCGACCAAGCGGAAGCCTATTCGCAATATGAACAGTGGCGGGAAAAAGGAAATACTGTACGTCAAATTTCAAAAACCTTTGCCGACTATGTCGCCGGCTTAAAGCAAGAACTCATCGAGGTTTCTGGAGGCTACAATGAAAAGGGAGTGCTGAAAGGATTGAAAGACAAAGATGTAACCACCCGCTTTCTAGTAATTGAAGGACGTGGAGAAACACTAGAACAAAAGATTCGATCTACTAGAGACGAGCTACTTGCCATGGTTGAAGAAGATGCTTTTCGAGAACAACTGGGAGAAAGTATGCCCCTAAAAGTCGATGCGCTTCCTGAGATGGCCAAGCAGGAGAACTGGTCTCAATTTACCTTCCAACAAATGCCAGTGGCAGCGGTTTTGCCCATTTTGGCCAAGTTGGAAAACGATGTCAAAGTATCAGAAACTTCAATCCTCAATTACTTCGCCAACAAAACGAATGTCGACAGTTATAAGGTCGATGCCTTTGCCCCGGTCATTTCTGCCGATAAAGGCTATGTCATCGTCGGTGAAGCCTTCAACGCAGAACTTTTCTTGAGTGGCTATAGCAGTACTACCGATAATGTCAAGATTTCGGTAGATGGTCGTAGCCTGCGCGTCCGGAACGGAAAAGCCCTATTTACCCATCAAGCCAACCGAATTGGTGCACAGACACATAGCATGGTCATTTCGTTTACGGATCCTTTAACCGGAAAAGTGGATCGCTTTACCAAAGCATTCAGTTACGAAGTAGGAGAGCGCTCCGTCACGGTAGCAGCCGATAAGATGAACGTGTTTTACGTCGGGGTAGACAATCCCATTTCAGTATCTGCTGCGGGCATTCCCAGTGGACAGGTACAAGTGACTGCGGAGGGGGCACAAATCACCAAAACCAGCAATGGACACTACGTGGTCAAACCATCGAGGCCCGGTAATGCTACTATTCGGATTTCAGGTGGAGGCTTGGAACCAGTGATAAAGGAATATCGAGTGAAGCGAATTCCAGATCCCGTAGTGCTATTGGGCAATAAGCGCAGTGGAACGATGAAGTCCGCAGAGTTTCGCGTTCATCCGGGAATACGACCAAACTTGGAAGGCTTTGACTTTGATGCAAGATGCAGGGTGATGGGCTTTGAAATGGCAAGAGTAAGAAGAGGAGAAGATGTACAAGTAGAGGTCAATGCCGGGGGGACCTATCAAGGAAAGGTGAAGCGCATGGTCGAGCAGGCCAGAGCTGGTGATACCTATTATTTTGAGAAAATCAAAGTCAAATGCCCCGGAGATGCCACTGGTCGTACCCTTGGCGGGATGATCTTCAATATTCGCTAGCGGAGACTTTTGCTAGGTAAGATAGAATGAAGGAGAATGATCTGTTGCCTCCATCCAATTCATCGATTTAAAAAATTAAAACCGATAGAAAATATGAAAAAATTGTTTTTGAGTTTAGCTGTTCTTTTCGTGGCCCAATTGGCTTGGACCCAAGTCTTAGATGATATTGTTAAACGAAAGGTCATGAAAGAGCGCCAAGTTTTGGCTTATGCGCCACTGCGTGAGGCAGATTTATTCTGGGAAAAACGGATATGGCGCGTCATTGATGTTCGACAGAAAATGAACCAAACGTTTACTTATCCGCAAGCGCCCTTTTTTAAACTTTTGACGGATGCAGCAGCAGCGGAGGAAATTAGTCTGTACAGTGCAGAAAATGATCGCTTTGAATATCCACTAAACGACTCGGAGGTCGATGCAATCTTGTTTCGAACAGATACCATTGATATCTATCATCCAGAGACGCTGGAACCAGAGCTAAAAGTCATTCGGACGGAACTCAACTGGGAAGATGTCGTTCGCTTTCGCATCAAAGAACAATGGTATTTTGATGAGGCCCGGTCGGAACTCAAAGTGCGAATATTGGGCATTGCACCGATGATTGAGGTACGTGATGATCATGGAAACTTTCGGTACGAAAAGCCGTTGTTCTGGGCGTACTACCCAGAACTTCGGCCCGTACTGGCCAAGCAGAAAGTATTCAATCCCAACAATGATCAACATCCAATTAGTTGGGAGGATCAAATGGAACGGCGCTATTTTTCCAGTTATATTTACAAAAAATCCAATATTCACGACGAGCGATTGCAAGATATCTATACCGGTGTAGACCTGCTGCTGGAAGCGGATAAAATCAAGCAGGAAATCTTCAACTTTGAGCATGATTTATGGTCTTATTAAAAGGAAATAAAGGGGACAGGAAGCTGCTTTTTTGATCCTTCTTCCGCCTCAAGTTTCGATGGTGATTTCGTCGATAAAGTTTTTTGTGGCATCTAAAAAAAACGTACATTTGCTGGCCGATGCGAATTAAACGCTTCGGCCTTTTTTATGGAATTAATCACCTATTTAGGGATGCTAGTGGTCAGTTTGGCAGTTTTGCTAAAATCGTCAGATTGGTTCATCGATTCAGCAGAGGAAATTGGCCTTTCTCTGGGAATCTCTCCCTTCATTATTGGGGTGACAATTGTTGCTTTTGGGACTTCTTTACCCGAATTGGCGACCTCTATTGCAGCCGTATTTGACAACGAGTCCAGTATTGTTGTAGCGAACGTGGTGGGCTCTAACATCACCAATATTGCTTTGGTTTTGGGCTTAGTTTCGATTGTAGTCAAGCAAATTGACTTGGAATACGATATCTGGCACATCGATATGCCTTTTTTGTGGGGCTCTGCTTTTCTTTTGGGCCTGGCCATTTGGGATTTAGACTTTTCCTTCTTTGAGGCCATTTTATTTTTTGTTGGTATTGTTATTTTCCTGGCCTATTCTTTCAAGACAGATGAGTCTGATTCGGAAGAACAAAGAGAAAAGGCTTCATTAAAAAGTTATGCTTTTTTGCTTTTGGGAGGCGTGTTTGTTTGGTTGTCAGCAGATTATACGATTGAAGCTATCCGACAGCTATCTTTACTGGCTGGGATTAGTCCCGGGGTCATTGCACTGACGGTTGTTGCTTTGGGCACCTCTCTGCCAG
>JBCCSR010000039.1:0-13641 GCA_039199865.1 Bacteroidota bacterium | reverse complement strand
GCCACTCCGGAGGTAACCTTACGGTTAAAGTAAAAGGAGATCTAGAAATTGATGAACATCATACCATCGAGGATACGGCCCTGGCCTTGGGAGAGGCCTATTCTAAAGCCTTGGGAGATAAACGTGGCATCGAACGCTATGGCTTTTGCCTTCCTATGGATGATTGCCTGGCCCAAGTAGCACTAGACTTCGGTGGACGTCCCTGGCTAGTTTGGGAGGCGACCTTTAATCGTGAAAAAATTGGAGAGATGCCCACCGAAATGTTCGTCCATTTTTTCAAATCTTTTTCCGATACCGCCAAATGTAATCTCAACATCAAAGCGGAAGGACAAAATGAGCACCATAAAATTGAAGCCATCTTCAAAGCTTTCGCCAAGGCCATTCGACAGGCCGTCAGAAGAGATCTTCACAATCAACAATTGCCAAGTACTAAAGGTGTTTTGTAAGATTATTTTCATGTGGTGTTCACAAATAAATAATACACGTACAAAAAATTAATTCAAATTTCAATTTACACGCTGTCATGTCCATTGCCATCATTGACTATCACGCTGGAAACATTCAATCGGTTTTATTTGCGCTGGAACGAATGGGAAAATCTGCTTTTCTCAGTAATAAAGCCAGTGAAATCCAATCGGCTGAAAAAGTAATTTTCCCCGGAGTAGGAGAAGCCAAGAGTACCATGAAGTATCTCGCAAAGCTGGGCTTGGACACCATTATCCCGAAGCTCGAACAACCAGTTTTAGGCATTTGCCTAGGCATGCAATTGCTTTGTGAACATTCAGAAGAAAATGATACCCCTTGTCTAGGCATTATCCCTTTAAAGGTACGTCGATTCCTTCCTCAACAAAACGAACAGAAGGTTCCACACGTTGGATGGAATCAAATTCAGCATCAAGATAGTCCTTTGTTGAATGGCATTAAGCAAGAGGCCTTTGTCTATTTTGTACACAGCTATTACGTGGAACAGGGAGCTTACACGAGTGCAACTTGCAATTACATCCATCCCTTTAGTGCAGCGATTCACAAAGACAATTTTTACGCGACTCAATTTCATCCAGAAAAATCAGGGGATATTGGAGCCAAAATATTGGACAATTTTCTTTCGCTGTAGCAAGAATAAAATTATGACAAAACGTCAAATTAAATAAAAAAATATTTAATTACTAAATACTGAAATACAATTCTTTATGCATCCTAATAAAAAAATGTGTTTTTTATTTATGGAATTCAAGGGGGGCTTGCGTCTAATTACTGATTTGCTTTTCATCAATTGTTTAGCTGGCTACAGAAAAGTAAATTCAATTCCTTCTTTTGCGATCTGTTGTCCAGTGCAAAGGCACCTCGTCTATGGGTACAATGTCTGAACTGGGGAGTGGGTCGGCGGTGGAGGCAGCGGGTGGGTCCCTCCCAAAGCACCAAACTATACCTACTCCAAAAATAATTTGTTATATCATCATTTTCAAAATCCTTCTTCATTATGCACGTTATCCCCGCAATTGATTTGATCGACGGCCAATGTGTTCGACTTACTCAAGGTGATTACCAGAGCAAAAAAGTTTATTCAAAAGATCCCCTGGAAGTAGCCAAGCGCTTTGAGGATGCCGGTATCCGACGATTGCATATCGTTGATCTCGATGGAGCCAAAGCAAAACACATCATCAATTATCCTGTCTTGGAGCGCATTGCCACGCATACGAATTTGCTCATTGATTTTGGTGGTGGACTCAAATCAGATGAAGATGTTCGGATTGCTTTTGCAGCGGGCGCTCATCAAATTACGGGGGGAACGGTAGCGGTAAAAAACAAGGCCCTGATGCTCCAATGGATTGAGCAATATGGAGGCGAAAAAATCATTCTCGGGGCCGATGTTTCCCATGAGCGAATCGCCATCAGTGGCTGGCAAGAGCAAAGTGATATACAATTGTTTGATTTTTTAGCTGATTATGTCCAGGACGGCATTCAATACGTCATTTGTACAGACATTGCTAAAGACGGTATGTTGAATGGCCCGGCCGTTGCTCTTTATCAAAAAATTATTCAACGTTTTCCACAACTCCAACTGATCGCTAGTGGCGGCATTGCCCAAGTAGAAGATCTCCGGGAGTTGAAAAAAATAGGTTGCTTTGGCGCCATTACGGGCAAAGCGCTTTACGAAGGAAAAATTAGTCTAGACGCCCTTAAAACCATTTGAAATGCTGGCCAAAAGAATCATTCCCTGCTTAGACATTAAAGATGGACGTACGGTAAAAGGCGTCAACTTTTTACAGCTCAGAGATGCTGGAGATCCCGTAGAATTAGGCAAGCGCTACGTGGAGGAGGGTGCCGATGAACTTGTCTTTTTAGACATCACCGCAACACACGAAAAGCGAAAAACGCTGGCGGCCCTAGCGCGAAATATTGCTCGACATCTCAATATTCCTTTTACCATTGGTGGAGGCATTCGATCAATTGAAGATGCGGGTATTTTACTCAATGCTGGAGCAGACAAAATTTCTGTCAACTCAGCAGCTGTTCGCCAACCCCAGCTCATCACAGAACTTGCCCAAACTTTTGGTAGCCAATTTGTTGTCTTGGCTGTTGATGCCAAACAGGTGCACGATCAATGGTGGGTTCATTTAAACGGTGGGCGCATTGCAACTGAGCTTCCCCTGCTCGATTGGGTGAAGGAAGCGGAAGACAGAGGTGCCGGAGAGATTTTGTTTACCTCCATGGATCACGATGGTACCAAAGCGGGGTTTGCCAATGAAGCCTTGGCGCAAGTTTCCTCGGCACTCTCCATTCCCATTATTGCATCGGGAGGGGCTGGCAACGAAGCACATTTCCACGAAGCGTTTACCCTCGGTAAAGCAGATGCAGGATTGGCAGCAAGCATTTTTCATTTTAAAGAAATAGAAATCAAACAGCTCAAGCGATACCTAGCGGAGCGGGGAGTTGCCGTACGGCTGTAAAGCAGAATGTGGATTAACCCACTACAGCCCCAAGACCACCCAGGAGGATGTTGGCTACAATAAAAAGTGCATAAATTCCTAAGAAGACGGCCACCAAGATGCCCCAGAATTTGTAGTAAGATTTCAAATTGGAAAAAGAATCAAAAAGTTGATTTTGGTCGTCTCTCCGCAAGGCTCCTTGCATGCGAGTAGCAAAGCGATACAAGAATAAAGTTGGAACCGTAATTAGGACAATGAATAGCAATAAGAGAAAAGCAAAGATGCCCATAAAGCCTGCGCCCATTCCCAACTCACCGACCAACGCTCCGATGCCAAAGAGTAGTCCCAATAGGGCAAGGACCAAAAAACCGACATAGACGAACAGGACAATCGCCAAGAACTTACTCCACTTGGCTGCTTCTTTAAGACAGTCGCGAATTTGGGCAGAAAGCGTTAATTCAGGAGCAAAATTATCATCTAAGGTTTGAATATCTTCCATTAGTTTTCTTGGTTTTGATGAAGAGGATAGCTAATATAAAGAAATGCAGGCACTATTCAAACATTACATAAAACATTTACACAAAGCATACTAACCATCAATTTATGGAACATTTACAAGATTTAGACTTTGATAAAGGGGCAGGATTGATCCCTGCCATCATCCAAGATGCGCAAAGCCGTGAGGTACTGATGCTGGGCTATATGAATGCTGCCGCTCTGGAAAAAACACTCGAGAAAAAGAAAGTCACTTTTTTCAGCCGTTCAAAAAATCGACTCTGGACCAAAGGAGAAACCTCCGGTAATTATTTGGAATTGGTCAGCATTCAAAAAGACTGTGACCGAGATACGCTTTTGGTGGAGGCCAATCCCAAAGGGCCGGTCTGCCATACGGGAAACGCTACTTGTTTTTCGGAGTACAATCGATCCGCTCATTTTTTACATCAGTTGGAACGCATTATCCAAGACCGCAAACAAAACCCATCCGAAAAGTCTTACACCACTTCCTTATTTCAAAAAGGAATCAATAAAGTGGCTCAAAAAGTTGGGGAAGAAGCAGTCGAATTGGTCATCGAGGCCAAAGACGATAACAAAGCACTTTTTCTGGGAGAGGCCGCCGATTTGATGTATCACTTCTTGGTTTTGCTCCGAGCAAAAGACTATGAACTGGAAGAAGTATTGGAGGTCCTACGGGAAAGGCACCAAAAATGATTCTCTCGTTAAAGTCATGGCTTGTCTAAAAAAAATGTACCTTTATTACCAATCAATTTTTTCCAATCATGATGGTAAAAGCTTTTTGTCCTTCTCCTTTTGGCTGCTTTGAAATTACCGGAAGTACTTTGGGCATTCGCTCCCTACGTTTGACAGAAACAACACAATGTCCAGAGACAAAAATCCCAGAAGCTTTACAAGCCTGTGTGCAACAGTTGACTCAATATTTCAACAAAGAACGAAAGGAATTCGATCTCAAACTCGACTGGTCTGAAGCGCCCGAGTTTCATCGGGCAGTCTGGCAGGAGTTGCTAGCCATTCCCTACGGACACACCACTTATTACTCCGCTATTGCAGAAAAATTAGGAGCGGCCAATAAAATGCGGGCAGTTGGTCAGGCAAATGGTCGCAATCCAATCCCAATCATCGTGCCCTGCCATCGCGTGGTTGCTAAAAACGGTAACCTTCACGGGTATTATTATGGATTGGATATGAAAAGAAAATTACTGGAATTGGAAAATCCGATGAGCTTCGCTAGCCAAGGCTCTCTTTTTTAATTTTTTACTCTGGGCCTGTTAATCCACAACCGTAAACACTTTACTCACATCTAAAAAAGCTCCCGCTTCCTGTAAGGTAGCCGTAAGGACAAAATAACCTCCTTTCTTGGCTTTCTTGACGACCTTCCTCATGTCTTTGGTAATGGATCCCGTGCTTTGTGCCTCGTAGTATTTGCGTTTCTTTTCGTAGCTAAACCGCAAATTACTCACTGGAATTACATTGCCAAAAGCATCACGCACCAGGACTTTCTCCTGCAAATTTTCCATCAACTCTTCCTTGGTCACCTGGTCTCCGATCAATAAGCCCCAATTGATTTTGTAGGCAGCAGTTCGATCGGGTTCTTCATCTTTGAGAAAAAACTGAATGGGTAGATTGAGTTTAACGGCCACTTCTTTTCCTTGATGGATAGCTGGTTCCCACTTGGGCATATTTTGTAAAACCTCAATAGCCGCCTCTCCGCAGGCCATCCCAATGTCGCGTAAAACTTCGGGTTTCGTTAAACGACCGTTGGGATCAATAACAAAACTGACATAAACCGTCCCCTCCAAACCTGCTTCCATCGCAGCTTTGGGATAAACGACATTTTGGGCAATAAAGCTGACCAAAGCCAGATTAGAACATTTTTGCTTCTCATCAGTCCCATCCTGATAGGCTTCACAACCGGGAAAGTAAGGCATTTGATCTGCATCCGTTCGATGCCCCTCGGCGCTTTGAGCCATTAGCCTCCAAACCATAAAGAAAAGTAAAAATAGGATCCCGCTTCGTTTCATATCGATACCGATTTTTTCATCGCTTTACCAAATCCAAAAGCGTCGAACGAATGCTATTGACATCGTTCTTTTTGGGACGTTGGGCAAAGCTACCGTATTTGTTAATGATATAGTACTGGGGGAGAATTTTCACTTCGTAGGTACTGGCGATATCGGAGTTGATGTCTCCAGGGGCCAAAACATGTACCCCGTTGAACTGCCAAGACTGAACAGCATTTTGCCAGTCATTGGAATTGCGATCCAAGGAAACATTGACAAAAACAACACCTTGCTTTTCTAGCTCTTTCATCATAGGTTTGAATTGGCGCATTTTGTTCATACACGGACGACACCAACTGGCCCAGAAGTTGAGATAAACCACCTTACCTTGAAATTGACTCAGGCTGACCGATTGTCCGTTGATGTCTTTGAGCTGAAAAGGATGGGCCGGACTTCCCTCGGCATAACGCATCACTTTTTGGTAAATGCTGTTGACTTTGGCTTCAAATTCTAAGTACTCCGTATTGTCAATAAAATCCCAGTAGCGTCCCAATATTTCATCTGTCTTCTTAGCATTGAATGCCCGATAGATCATTTCGGATTGGATAAACGCCAAACTTCGACCAACAAAAATATGCTTGGACAAATCGTATTGATCGCGATAGGGATATTCCTTCTCTCCAGACTGTTCGTACAAATAGGCCAAATGCGCCAGCAGGAATTCTCGAAACCAATAGTTGCCAATCACATCTCCATTGAGCGGCACCTCATTGACGAAACTAAAGAAAGCGTTGCTCACTTGATGTTTGTTCTTAAACACATGACCGTACAATAACATGTGATAAGCCCAATCATACAATATTTCGGTACTGATAAACTCCTTGAATGTTGGCGTTAGTTGGTTGGGATGATTACTGACATAAAAGTCGAGAGCAGCATAGGCTTTTTCTTTGCGCAAGGCCATTTTTTGTTGGAAAGTTGATTCGGGGCTACTTTGCATCATCCGGTTCATTTCGGGACTGTTGCTGTACCAATAAATCCCCTTCCGGTATTGGGTGAATTTAAAGGGATCCCACTCCTGAGGATGCGCTTTGAAATATTGATACAAAAAAGTATTGTTATTGCCACTTCTTCCGGAAAATTGCATGGAAAAAGGAAAAGATTGGCCGTCGAACTCTATGTGTAGGGTATCATTGGGTTCAAGATAAATCATTCCCTTATTGCGAGAATAAGTCAGACTGACGTATTGAGGTTCTTTAATCTCTACCGCAAAGGCAAAGGTACCATCTGCAAGAATATTGGAGCTGTATTTCTCGATATTATTGTCAATATAACGAGTGTTGGCCTGCAAATCGATGATCTTGATCAAGGCATTGGGATTACTGACTTTTCCGGTCACCAAAGTATTCGGTTGAGCCCATCCCCAAAGGCTATTCAGGAGGACGAGCAGTAATATGGATCCAAGTCTGTAGTGTTGTATCACTGGGTTCGCTTTAGTGATAATCATATCAAAAATTGTGCAAATTAATTATTTGTAAATTTGGAAGATTGGGTGCCTGTCTCGCTTATTTGGCCGTTTCCTCAGTTCTAACGCAGGATTCTACAATTGGTATATACTTTCTAACAAAATAATAGTTGCTAAAAAGACGACTCAAAAGTAAGAAAAGATGAAGGATTATTAAAAACTCCCTCCTCCAATTTTCTTGACCTGCTCGGTGAGCAGGTTCCTCCTTCCTTACCCAATGCGAAATTTTAGCGGGAAAAAAGTATTTTTGGTCCATACTCCTTAAATAATTAGCCTTAATCATCATGTTGCAAAACCTCGACTCCCTCTTGCAAAATTTCGAAAAATTTACTGCTGAATTTGCCAATCTAGTTTGGGGACTTCCACTGTTGATTTTGTTAGTGGGGGGAGGATTGGCGCTTTTACTGTATTCCCGTTTGCTGCCCTTCCGTTATTTGGTACATGCCATTCAGGTCACACGGGGTAAATACGATGATCCCAATGCCCCCGGTGAAATCACCCACTTTCAAGCCCTCACAACGGCACTATCCGCAACGATTGGGATGGGAAATGTAGCTGGAGTAGCCGTCGCCATTTCTTTAGGTGGACCTGGAGCAATTTTTTGGATGTGGATCAGTGGTTTGATTGGAATGAGTACCAAATTTTTCACTTGTACGCTATCCATTTTGTATCGAGGTAAAGATAGTGCTGGACAAATTCAGGGTGGGCCAATGTATTTTATTACGCAAGGACTAGGTGAACATTGGAGACCTCTAGCCGTATTCTTTAGCATTGCGGGCTTGGTTGGTGCCTTGCCCGTTTTTAATGTCAATCAGCTGACTCAAGCCATCAATGACATCTTGCTCATCCCGAACGGAGTCCCAGTGGGTCACTTGAGCAATTTGGGTATCGGTTTGGTTTTGGTGCTGATTACCTCAATCGTCATTCTAGGGGGCTTGCGCCGGATTAGTGAAACAGCGACCAAATTGGTACCGACCATGGTACTGCTCTACTTTGTTGCTGTGTTGGGGATTTTGGTCGTCAAAATCGACCAGGTTCCCCATTATTTGTCACTAATTTTTACGGAGGCCTTTTCTGCTACTCACTATGGAGGAGACCCCTTCCTGGGTGGGATGATTGGGGGACTTATCCTCTTGGGCATTCGGAGAGGAGCTTTTTCCAATGAGGCGGGCATTGGAACGGCCCCCATGGCTCATGGTGCCGCAAAAACTGAGGAACCCGTCAGAGAAGGCTTAGTGGCCATGCTTGGCCCCGCCATCGACACCCTCATTGTTTGTACTTTGACAGCACTGGCCATTCTCGTAACCGGCGTTTGGGAAACGACCTCAAACAACGGTGTCAGCCTTACCGCTTCCGCCTTTGCTAGTGCCATTCCAATGGGCAATTATCTACTGCTTTTATGCATTGCCGTGTTTAGCATTTCCTCTCTATTTTCCTATGCTTACTACGGCACAAAATGCATGTCTTTCTTGTTGGGACATAACAAGAAGCACTACTACAATTACATTTATATTTTGAGTATTATTTTGGGAGCGACAACCTCATTGAGTATGATGATTAACCTGATAGATGGTTTCTTTGCGCTAATGGCTATTCCAACGATGGTAGGAGCCATTGCACTTGCTCCAAGAGTAATGAAAGAGGCAAGAACGTACTTTGAAAAAATGGGATTAAGCTAGAAGAAGGCTCCTAGCTTAGTCCATATCACCATATTTTTTACGGCGGTAGATCGCCTTTAAAACGGTTTCTCTTCTACGAACAGAGGGCTTTACAAACTCCTTGCGCTTACGCAATTCTTTGACTACCTCCACTCGGCGATGTTTGTTTTTGTACCGCTTGAGTACTCGGTCAATTGACTCATCATCTTTTCTGTCAATGATAATCATATAGTATTCTTGTTTTTGGGATGACAACTTATTTATTGAGCCATCCGATTAAAAATGATTCGGCAAAAGATTTTGGAGATAAAAACAAGCCATTATCTCATAAAACCTACGAAAATCCTTGTTTTTTTAAGGATTTTTGCTGCCTTTCTGTTTTTGGAAATGCAAAGATACACAATTTTATCGGTTTAAACCATTTCTATTTTAAAATCCCTAAATTTCGATCTACAGTTAACCGATGAGGCTTAAACTAGGGGGAGGCTCATTTGGATCACCTGCCCAATTGACCTTCATGCTACTTCCAATTGGCCTAGCTTACTGCTTCACTACTTTCGCTACAAAATCGTTGAGTTGGAGGAAGTAAACCCCCATTGGAAGAGCCTTTAAATTGAGCTCTGATTGCCCGATCCCTAATGCCTTTTGCACAACTACTTGACCACTTAAATCGCGAACGAATAAGGTTCCACTCTCAGGGACGTCAATAGTCAGAATAGTACTCACTGGATTAGGGAAAACCTGTAATGGTTTGACCTCGGGTGTAAAAATAGAGGTGGTCAATTCCTTGAATCGAGCATTGAATTCCTGAAAATAAATATTGGCTAGATTGGCATCGTAGATGATCAAAGTATTTTCATCGTGAATGGAATTGGCCGAAGCAGACCAATTGTGTGAGCCCGTGATGACAATGGGGTTGTCCGATCCTGCATAATCAATGAGCGCATATTTATGATGCAAAGTCGGACCATCTGGCCATTGGGAGCCATCTTCATTTTGATAATCAATCACATTGAGGCCATTATTGACTAAAAAATTGAATTCGCTTCCATTCGATTCCACATAATCGATAATGCCTTTCACCTCGATGCCTTCCACATGTGCATCTCGTATGGCATTGCCCAGACCATTGTCCGTAAACACCAATAGCGCAAAAGCCAGCTCATTGTCCGCACTATTGATCGCCGCTTTGATTTTATTGGCCGTACCATCAGTCGGAGAAAAATACAATTCCATAGCAACCCCATTAATGTTAAAACAATGCGGAGTATTGTCTGACTTTTCACTGCCAAACTTGGTATTCAGAGCGGTTGGTAGGGCATCCGTCCCTCCCCACATTTCCTCAAATTCAAGAGTGTAAGCACGAGCTAGTGATTGGTCTTGAATGCAAATGACATTATTGTAATCCCAACCTAGATTCGCTTCCGTATGATTCATCGATCCCGTCATGACCCAACAATGAGCTGTATCCTCTCGATCAATAATCATAAACTTATCGTGCATAATTCCAGAGCCAGAATTGCCTTTGAGCAAGCCAATATCTTGGTGCAGGTTGTCCAAGACGGCATTATTGCCTTCAACATCCGTGATGTAACGCACCAAGACTCCACGATCATGGGCGGCATTAATGGCATCGACAATTGCCATATCTTCTATCTCAAACATGGTTACATCTAGCGTTTGCTGGGCTTGATCAATGTAGTAGACAATGGTATCAATGATATGAGCCGTGGACACCGCCAAGGCTCCAGTAGCAACCGAATGATCCACCGCATGATTAAAATAGGTATTGATTTTTCCAGAACTAGTAGACGCGGTACACATCACACGAGTGGAAACCGGCGTGGTGCCCTCTGAGTTGCTCGCTGTTGAACGGACGTAATAAACCGTTCCAGGGTCCAGGCCTTCCAAAACTATTATATGGTTGGCGCTCATTACGTTTACCTCTACTTCTCCCAAGATCAAATCGGGACTTGTTCCGTATTCGACCAAAGCCATAGCGGGCTCGTTGGTGGTCCATTCAATGATCAGTGAATTTTGCGAGATACTCGCTTCTTTAGGTTGCTCCGTAAAATACAAAGGAATGTCAATCACTACATCCTCTGCCGACCGTGGAACAATTTTGTAGGCACTAAAAGAATAGTAGAGTGGTTCCGTCACGACATAAGCAGTGTTTAACATTGGAGTAAAGAGGAACATCAAATCATCGACGGGAAAAGGCCCACTGCCATCATTGAGTTCCCATTCTCCAAAGCCAATATCGGTGCTGGAACAGGTCGCACTGATCCGGATCAACATGCCTTCGTAGTCTTCGTTTTTCGCCGCAGCAGTTCCCAATTCAATCGCTTCTGGTAAGGGATTGCCAGAAGAGGTGATTTCCAAAGCCGTCACATCTTTCAACTCGGTCAAATCGTGAAACTCCGTAATGGTAGCCGTAATGTCAATAGCATCCCCGACAGTGGGTGGATTCGAATTATTGGGATCGTAAACGTAAATCCCGCTGCGAATGGCCGTTCCGTCCTGAATAAAGTAGCCTTGCCCCGCTACCGCAGTGACAATTCCGGAGGTGCTCACACTTTGGTCCATAAAGGGCGTCGCATCCCCCGTACCTTGCAATTCGGCGATGGTTTGGCCACAAACGAGGCCACAAAAAGAGATAAAACAACAGAAGAAGATGATTTTTTTCATGGTGGTTTTGTTTTCTTCCTTCGAAGATAAACATTTCACCAAAATAATGAGCTACGCTTTACTTTCTTCCTCGCTCACCATTTACCCAAGGCTCCCAAACACTAAACATCCGCATGGTAAATTCCAACTGCGTCGCTTCAAACATAGCTTGAATTTCCTCCCGACTCTGTTGTTGCCAAGTGATTTTTTCTTCCTCCAAATTGGCAAAGCCTAGAGTCAAGGCAGCAACAATTGCGGCGTTGATTTTCAAGGATTTCAAATCTACCTTATCGTAAGTATCTGAAACTGCGTGATAGTTGACCCCGTAGGTAGCCGGCAAATGATTGGCGACCAGATTGCCCACCCCTTGTAGCATAAAATCAAAATTGTCCGTCCCCACGATGGGTAAATTCAATTGGGTAAATTCTCCCAGCGCAGCAACGGGTTGTAAGACTTCATCCACTGCGGCCACCAGGGCTTCCCGACCATTGGTAAAAAACCCAGAAATCGGTCCACTACCAATGTCTACCGATAAAGCCATGATGTGATCTTTCATTTCCGCTTCGTGATCACGCGTATAATCCCAGGAACCAAAATAGCCTTGTTCCTCTCCGTTCCACAGGGCAAAACGGATGGTCCGCTTGGGTTGGATATTGAGCCGTTTCATCTGTCGAGCAATGTCGATCATCATACTGACATTGCAACCATTGTCATTGGCTCCAGTCCCCAAAGCCCAAGAATCGAGATGGGCACCGATGATGACAACTTCCTCCGGTTTCTCTGATCCCTTGATTTCTGCAATGACATTATGGCTGGTAAATGCGCCCCCCACTTTTGCATTGATTGCAATAGAGATCGACAAATCGCCTTGTTCTCTGATGGTTCTCAAACAACGTTTGGCATCTTCACGGGCCATCACAATCTGGGGCATTTTATTGTTCGTCGTTTTGGAGGTAATAAAACGATAAAGCAATCCTTTGGGACGAGAAGCCATAAAGACGATTCCCTTGGCACCGTGCTTGATGGCCAATTCCTCCGCCGCGGCCGCCGCCGCATATTCGGCAAATAAACCATTGATGTCTAGGCAAAGATCAGTTTCAATCAAAGCAAAATTACCAGAGAGGGCAGCTCCTTTTTCCGTAAAGTCGGCTACAGTTCCCATCCCTAAGTCGATTAATTTTCCATCGTAATTCCCCGGAGGAGACTGGTACTTGGCGACTACATTAGGACGGAAATGGGTACTCCCGCTGACTTCTGCCTGCGTAGCCTCGGCCAACCAAAGTACGGGCATGGTAAATGGATCTTTCCAGGCGTTGACTCCTGCTGCTTGAAATTTTTTAAGTGCCCAATCTACCGCTTGCTCGTTGGCTTGTGAACCCGTCACTCGACCACCAATTTGATCACACAACTCTTGAAGGTCCGCCTCGACGGGCGTTTCTCCTAAAAGAGTGGCGGTAAGGCGTAGGCCATCGTCTTGTGCAGACAAAGGAGCAATCATGAGCAAGAGCAAATAGAGAAAAATGACTTTTGAAGAACACATTGCGATGAGTTTTTATACACTTTAGAGAAAGGACTTGAGTATATCACAAGTCATTACAAAAATAATATTTGTCAACTATTCCGGAAATCTCTAGCCCTATTTCTACACCTGCTCGCTCAGTTTTAGAAGAGGCCTTTTCCTTTCCTTTTTCCGGCTATGGTCAACTATCCCTTTTAATCTGCACGTTACCCGCTCAATCGGTACAGTCACCCTTTGCCTATTCCAAAGCCCCCACTCTGCCCCTAACTTTGAGGCAACAATCATTCAAAAACGAAAAACCCAATGCTTCTACATCGACCTTAAGATCCAATCGACCTAACATTCAGCAGTAAACAAACCCTGGTTTTTCTGACGCTAAGCACTGAACAATCAATCGAAATGCACCGAATTGATCCGGATGAGCCATTTCCATCAACAAGGAATCACAAAGACGCAAAATATTTTTTAACCCCTTTTTTTAAAAACCAAAATGATGAAAAACTCAAGTAAAACAGCTCAGTCCGTAAAAAACAACGAGTTCACAAAATTTCAGGCTTGCGCCCTTTCCCTTACCCAAACGAAAGCCCTGAAGGGTGGCGCAGATGGGATTGGAACGGAAGATGAATTGTTGACCTAATTGACCCGTACTCGTCACAATGATTACCGTATTGCCCTTTCGTCTTTTGAGAAGGGCAATACTTTTCAAGCCAATAATTGTTCTAGCTTTTCTAATAACCACTTCCGATAGGTGACCTTCTTTTCTTCCTCTAATTGTGCTTTGAGCTTTCTTAACGCTTCCTTTTGTCGACAAGAATGACTGAGTTTT
>JBCCSR010000038.1:0-13817 GCA_039199865.1 Bacteroidota bacterium | reverse complement strand
GTTCGATTGTACTTGGCGTAAATCGAAATTCTTTTATCAATCTGGATGAATCAACGGTCAGTACATCCTTATTGATCCAAAGGGGCAAATTCGACCAAAATTTGATGCCTGCTTCGTCCAAGAACTCAACATCTGCATCTACTAAGTTGGGCCGTTTATTCATTTGCTTTTTACACTCCGCAACAAAGGCACCAACGGAACTCAAATAACTGGTAGCATTATACACATCGTGTTGATGGTCAATATCAATACATTGGATCATCATTTGAGCAAAATCATCGACGTCAGTGTAAGCCAGTAAATGTCTTCCCCCGTCGGGCAATAAGATGGCGAAGCGTTTTTGGACCCGATAAATCCAGTAATACAAACGATCGGTATAATCATGCGGACCGACAATCAAACCGGGCCGTAAAATAACTTTATCCAAGTCATCACATTTCAAAATTACTCGTTCACATTCCGCTTTTCGAGCACTATAACTGCTTCCTTTATCGTCGGTCTTTAATTCCTCCGGGCATGCAACCAAGGGCGTACTTTCCGAGAGCAAAGCCTCGGTAGACGACGCAGAATCGTATACACTGGCCGTTGACACATAGATATAACGCCCCACTCGGCCTTTGAGTTGATCCATTTGGTATTCTAATGGAAGAGGATAGTAGCTGGAGATGTCAATGACCACATCCCAATCCTGTTGGGCCATCTTATCCAAGTCCGTTTGTACATAACGATCTCCTACAATGCGTTTGACTCTGGGAAACAGATGGGTATTGCTCCGGCCTCGATTGAACAAGGTCAGTTCATAACCTGGAATTTTGAGTAGTTTTTCGACAAGTACTCTTCCAACAAATAAAGTTCCACCAATGATTAAGATTTGCTTCATATCTGTGATTCGCTTGGATTGGTCTTTGGTTACGTAGGCCTTGTTTTTTGCTACAAAACCTCAATAGCGCAGAGGGTTCAAAGAAGATGCTCGAGAAAAAGCTAGAATCCGATGACCAATGCCGATAGATAAAACTCACACAAAGTTAAGGAAAAGTAGAGAAAATACTCGCTTTGGCGCCTAGCCATTGTTGAGGAAGTATCAAATCTTGTAGCGCTGCCCCGAAAATGGAAATAATTCTCGCTTTTGCCAAGTTCCATCCTCCTGCCGATCAAAGGAAAAAGCAGACTTTCCCAGCACTTCAAAAGTCCCATCCGACTGATAAATAATGCCCGAGCCACTGCTGATGCCCAAGGCAGATTTTTCGGCTTTATCACGAGCTAGATTGGCGCTCAGTCGACTCCAATCTTCTTTTTCGTCGTGCACATCCGCGAGCCGTGGCAACCAGTTGAACATCGGTACGAAGGTGGATCGATTTTCATCGAACCAGTGCTTGGATAGGTGAATGGCTCCAGCAGAAATGCCCAAGAATAGCGTTTCCGCTTTATATTTCTGTTCAAACAGGGCTTTCATTCCCGTTTTTTCAAAAACCGACCAGCCCAGTATGGGATCACCACCCGCCAATAAAATCAAATCGGCAGCAGCAAGAGCATCGCGATCTTCGGAGGGAAAATGAGATCGGACATGATGGCATCTATTGATTCCCAGTCGCTTCATTACTCCTCTGAAAAGATCGTAAAATTGGGGGGCATCGCCATTTGCCGCACCCACATAAACCGCTAGAGGATCAGCAGTAGTAAGGTGTTGATGCACGGATTGTAAGGCATTTTGACCATCCTTCTCCTTGTGGTACAACAACAAGCTATCAGCCAATAAATAAATGCTTGGCATAAACTCAGCTCTTAAAAGGAAATATCGTTGGCTACCGTCACCTCTTTTCTAACAATTTCGGCCAGACTACTACTCATCCGTACCGCTTTGCTATTGGCAGACAACTGAGCATTGGGATTGGATACCGATTTGACGGGACGTTTGAAACGGTAAATACTGGTCAGACGGGCCGCATCTAGGACGAAGCGGGTTCCAAAATCCAGTTTTTCGTACAACCCTTTTCGCAAGCGATATTTAAAATAACGGGTAAATTGATTGCTCGAAAAACCGAAATTATCCTTTTTAGGAACCGGAATCAAGCCTTCATTGAAATGAGCAATGGACCGATTAATGGCCTTATTGAGGGCTTTGGTGTTGGTAAAATTTCCCGAAAGGGTAAACACAAATGCCTCATAGTCACTGGTGGATTTGACCTCAGAAATGCCCTTGGTCTCCTTTAGTACTTTCTTCAGACGAGTAATTTCTTGTTCAATCGTATTTTGATCGGGAATTTTTACGCCATTGATTTCTCCCTTTCTCATAAAGTTGGCTAGGTTCTCTTTGCTGGCACTCATATCAATGGTCAAGACCAAATCACCAGAGCCATCATTGTTGACGTTGACTTCTTCTTTGATCTCAAAACATCCTCCCAACAACAGGGTGACAAGTACAAAACTGAAGTATTTTAATGTAGATTTCATTGAACTGTAAATTTGAAGATTGATGCGGTTCTATTGATTCCCAAAATAATGCCGGAGTAAGGTTTGGGCACTGAAGTATAACGCTTGAGCCTCCTATTTTTGTTGCGCAATAGCGCTGTCTTTCCCAGCTCGAAAGTATTAAAAATCTTAACCTTTGACCAAAAAATAGACGCGCTATTGCTTTATCTGTCCCAAAACCCCATCACTCCGTGAGCTATTGCTTGACCAATTGGCGAACCATGACCTTTGTACCGTCCATGACTTTTAATAAATATAGTCCATTCACCAACTGGCTGATGTCCAATTGATGCCGTACCTCTGCATTGTTCAAACGCCCAATTTGCTCTTGCTGAATCAGCCGTCCCGTGAGGTCAAAAATTTCCAACTGTAAATCATTGGCCCCTGCTCCTTTCACTTCGATGGTGACCTCTCCGCTGGTAGGGTTGGGATAAATGCTGAGGTAAGACTGTAAAGCGGCTTCTTCTTGCGTGGAGGTCGTCTGACCTTTCAACACAAAATCGTATTGAATGCTTCGACCAAACTCCGGATGGAAGGTCCGCAAATTGGTATAAATTCCGGGAGCCAATTCTTTGCGAAAACGCAATTGACCGCCCCCAACATTGAGGCCAACAGCATCCCAGTACCAATAATAAAGTCCATCATCCCCCGAATCGATAAACTCAAGGCTGTAGCAACCGGGTAATAAATCCAGCTCGTCGACGTAATTGGTATTGTTGGCCATATCGTTGCGAAATAGGACCACCTCACCAGCGTGATCTTTGATTTGCATAAAATTTTCATAGCCCCGAGAATTGGTCGTGTAATTGAGGATAATGTCTCCTTCAAAAACCATCACCGGATCAAATTCAGCATGTCCAACATTGTTGCGAATATTTTCGTCGGCCTGTCCATTTGGAGCCAGCAAACGGACTGTAAAGATTCCACCTTCGGAAGCATTTTCCCAAAAACTGTAGTCGTCAAGTGGCAAGACTACTTCTTCGCTGTCCAAAAAGCCCAAATTACCCGTCCATTCATAAGTCAAGCCATTTCCACCTTGCGCTTGGTATTCAATTGTTAAATGCGTCAATGTCTCCGTACCCAGATTTTCGATAACAATCAAGGGCTGATTGCAGGCTGGATTGATACGTTGATACTCCACCCGCTTACTGGGTCGCATAATTTCCTTGATAGCTACGTCCAAATTGCGATTGGGCGGCCCGTAAGTGACCAATTGATTAGAAACCAAATAATTGGCTTCTGACAATTGCGTACCGTTGAGTCCGTAATCGATCTCGGCCAACTCTCCCGGACTGACGAGGGGCGTAATGTCAAATTGATGGACATCGGTGGGATGCCCAGGACACCAACCAGCTCGATCAAACAACCAAGTTCCTCCCTGTGGGTAAATGGGGATGGTCGAACATTCTTTCCAAACATCGTAATTGAACTCTTTGACACCACCATTGATATTGATGAAATGGTTTTGGGAAACAAATTCTCCATTTTGTCCGTGTCCGGTAATGGCCGAACGGATTTTAAATGCTTCCCCCTCCGGATGCATCATGACCTGACGCGCTTCGAAATAGCGATTATCGACAATTTCTCCGTACCAACCTCTACGGAAAGGCCAGATGTTTTGGATGTCGATGACATTTCTCGGTGGGATGCCTTTGATAAATTGAAACTTGATGTCCAGTTCCTCTTGAAATTGCCCCCCCATTTCGATGGACATTCGTTTTTTCCCTTTTAAAATGGGACTGTAATCTGTCAAGTCAAAAATGAAGGTTTTGCCTTCTGGACCAAGGCTCAAACCATTACCATATGGAGTCACCAGGGAAAGAATCTCGTACTTCGCTGGATTTTTTTGGTAGTAGATCAAATCTTCAATCAGCAATGTTTGATCAATTGGGGCCGTAATACTACTCACCTGATTGCCTTGCTCATCGAAAACGGGCATTTCTCCCGCGGGATAAACGACGAAGCTACCTTCCGTAATCAAATCTGTCCCTGCCAAACCATAGTCGACGACAAGGTGCTGATCGTTGATGACGGAATCCAAAACGGTGATGATCGTTTCGGACAATTCGTATTCGCCTTGGACAAAACCCAGGTTGGGGCGTACACTACTTAAGGTAAAATTTCGACGCAAAGCATTCCCTCTAGTACTCACCCAGGAAGGAACGCCCAGTAAATCTGCTGACATTGCATTTGGAGAAGCATCCATGACTACATTGCCACCGCCCTCATTCAGTGGGAAATAAGCAATCAGCGCGTTGTACTGAGGGTGGTTGGCGTCCACACTCTTATTCATCCAATCTCGAATGGTATTTTCATCCAATGCCTGATTCCAAATCCTCAACTCGTCGACCTGTCCCAAATATCCATTTTGAAAAGCTACCGAACGCCCCAGTTGGAATTGTTCAATGTCGATGGGTTTTGTTCTCCCAGTTCCAGAATGCCAGAGGTTTCCGTTGAGATAAATATTCATGATCCCCGTAGTGGCATTTTTGGTGAAAGCCCAATGGCTCCACTTTCCGGCAAAATCGGCAGGATTGGCGACCTGATTGATTCGATCATAAGCGCTGCCATCATTGCCACAATCCCAATAAACCTGTCCGTTGCCCCAAGGCAGATGAACATTGGCTTGTCGTCGATTTTCAGCATCCTGTCCTTCAAAAATGGTAGTATTGACGGGCAAAACGGTTTCATCACCATAAGCCCAGAGAGAAATGGTCATTTCTTGCTGGATACTTTCCAGCGCAGAGGAGGGCAGCCCCATACCGCCGTTGGCGCTAAACTTTAGGTGATGTTCTTCCTGGTTAGCCACTAGAGCAGCAGCAAAGCCAGCGCTGTGGCCACTTAAGATTGAGGTATTCCCCACCGCCTGATTGGTATAGGAAAGTTCTACTAAAATATTTGAACTGCCATCCCAGTTGAAGTGCTCATAAAAATTGAGGCGCTGGGCACCTGCGGTATTGAATAGGGTATTTAAAAAATAAACCTGCGTAAATCCATCTAGGTCAGGATCGCTTGGGTTCAAAACAGTTTTGTTGCTGTGCTTGAGTTTGATTCGCAAAAAAGACAATTCCTGTCCCATTCCATTCAAATCGAGTTCTAGGCCCGTCAGTTCCCCCGCCACTAAACCTGCATTGGACAATTCTGTCGCAGTAAATAAATATTGGTTTTTGGAAATCTTCTTTTCTCCTCCAATGGAATAAGCCAGATCATCAAATCCTATTTTGGCAACCGTTTCGTTTAGGATATTGGTATAATCCACCTGATGTTGTTCGTATTGATAATAGGAATAAGTGGCCTGGTTGCTGTAATCGAATGCAACATCGGAAAAGCCAGAAATAATGAAGTTGGGATGCACTTGCTGAGTAGAGTCGATGCGTGTCGAATCAGTTATAAAAGTATTGCAGGAATAATCCCATTCTCGACAGCCTACGTTGCCATTTCCCACTGCATTGTCGTGACAACGCATGGTGTAGTACATGAGAATTTTTTCAAAGCTTTGCCCAGGTTGATCGGGAAATTCAAAGACGCCACTACGGGTCTCAGAAGTAAAATCGAAAGTTTGTACTTCAATGGTATCTTGAGCAAAAAGGGGTAAGGTCAAAATGACCAACAAAAGGCTGAGGATAAAAAACTTGTTCATAATATATGGGGCTTGATTGATTCCAAACTCGTTGAGGCCTTAAATCGCTTTAAGACATTGAATCTCTAATTTAATAAATTCAATAGATTTATTGATCATTCCCAGCAAAATCATATTCAAGCACTACCCCTTCCATTCCTTCTACCGTCTTTACTTTGACCGAGTGCGATTTTACCAACACTGTTGTACCACACGAAAACGCATTGGGTATCCCTGCCAATGCATCTCACCCTCTCCACCTACTGGGAGATCAGTTGAATACTCGTAAGAAAGAGGTTCCTCATTCTCGAACCTCAACAAAACACATATTATTTTTGGCAATATATTTGCACCATCTTTTCTACCAGGAGCGCTACCGTCCTACAGATCAGCACGATACACTTATTAATTTTTCTCGAAGTACGACCTTGGAAGATTGGCAACAACTCAGGTAAACAGTCATTGTTTGGTCTCTAACCATCTGTCTGCCCGATCCGTTCGTACTCGTTTTTTCAATCATCGAAATGAAGGGCAATGAAAAAAAACATCAACCGTAAAAGTGTCATCTGGCTAAGCCTCATTTTTTTCAGTTTAATGAATCCCATAGCCAGTCAAGCGCAGTGTGCACTGATTTGCAATAGCAACTTAAATGTAAGCCTGAGTCCCAACTGTGAGGCCACGATTGGTCCGGATGCGATGATCAAAAATCTCAACACCACTACTTGTATCGGACCATTTGTCATCGAAATATACGATGCCCTGGGTAATGTCATTCCAAGCAATCCGGTGGTCACCAGTGCGTATATTGGAATGAGTTTGGATGTTCGAGCCATTGATAACGCTAGCGGATTGTTTTGTTGGGGCAGTATCCATATTGAGGACAAAATACCTCCAATTTTTACTTGCGTAGATGATACCATCGCTTGTAATGATACCATCCCTTCCATCGTAGTAAACGACAGTTGTGATCCCAATCCAAGCCTCACTTTTTCGGAGACCACCAGTGATCTCGATTGTAGTGATCCCGAGTTCAATTTTTTGATCACTCGATTGTATACTGCAACCGATGCCAGCGGCAACTCCAGTACTTGTGAACAAATCATTCGCCTTTCCAAACCCAATTTGGGAGCAGTTACTTTTCCTCCCAATTACGATGGCTTTGGAGCACCAGCACTGGATTGCGAAAACCCTGATGTCAGCCCGGAAAATACGGGTTCCCCAAGTATCAACGGAGCGTCACTGGGTGACTTTTGCAAAATAAATGTTGATTTTTCCGATCAAATCGTCGACATCTGTGATGGTTCGTACAAAATCCTTCGCAAATGGACCGTTTTCGATTGTTGTACGTCCGAAATACTCACTCACTTTCAAGTCATCAAAGTATTGGATCAAACGGGACCAATGATAAATTGCCCAAACGATTTTACGACCAGTACCGATTTCAATGCCTGCACTGCTACAGTGCTTTTGCCTTTGGCTAGTGCCACGGATAATTGCGCAGCTACGGATAGCATCCGCTTCGATATTTCCTGGGCATTTGGCGATGGTAGCGGACCATTTACCGGAATTCCCATTGGCCAGCATGTGGTCACTTACACCGCCACTGATGCCTGTGACAACAGTTCCAGCTGTGCGATGACGATCACCGTGGAAGATCAAATCATCCCAGTGGCCGTTTGTAATGCGACTACCGTTTCCTTGGTCACGGATTCGGTCAAAGTCTTTGCCGCTAGCTTTGATGCGGGTAGTGCAGACAATTGCGCTATTGATGCTTTTGCCGTACGCCGAATGGAAGATTCGCTGTTTATGGATTGTGTATTTTTTGATTGCGATGATGTAAATGATACCGTCATGGTGGTCTTTCAGGTTTGCGATACCGTCGGTTTGTGCAATACTTGTATGGTCGAAGTAATCGTCAACGATAAAACACCACCCAGCATCACTTGCCCGGCGGACGTGATGCTCGATTGCAATGAATATCCCCCCAATCCCGCACAGATTGGCGTGGCGAGTGCGACGGATAACTGTACAATCGACTCCATCTATTTTATCGATACTGAAAACATCAATTCCTGTAACGTGGGCACCATCATCCGAACTTGGTACGCACGTGACCTTCAGGGCTTAATCGATAGTTGTGAACAAATGATCGTTATCGGCGATGCCAATCCGGCGACTTACTTTTTTCCACCGGATACCCTAGTTCAATGCTTGGAGGATAGTGATCCGAGCATTACGGGTTTACCCATGGTCAATGACAATTGTCCCAACTCTCCCGGGATTGGCAATCAGGATTTGATCACACCAATCATCCCCAATTGTAAATACCTCATCCAGCGAAACTGGATCATTCTTGACGAATGCAATGACACAATTGTTGAACAAATCCAAATCATCCAAGTCGAAGATACCGCAGCTCCGGTTTTCGATGATGCACCAGGCGCCCTCGATGCCGATTTTAACTGTATCGATGAGGTCATTTTTCCAAACCCAAGCGCCACGGACAACTGCAATGATGCGGTGATCATCAGTTTGATGGAAGCCGACACTTTGCCAGGGGCTTGTCCCAATAATTTCACTATCAATTTGACCTACATTGCCAGTGACAGCTGTGGAAATCTTTCTGCCGATTATCATATAAGTCTAAACATCCGAGACAGCCTCCCTCCCACGGCCAATCCTTTGGATACCTTGGGGCCCTTTACCTGCGTAGCTAATATCAATCCACCCAACATCAATGACGTCACGGGGCTAAGTGACAATTGTAGCAATACCATTAGTGTGGTCCACCAAGGAGATACTAGTGCCCCCACATGCAGTGGCCAGTTGGTTCGTAGCTATCAACTGACAGATCTTTGTGGCAACACCACCAATCTGACTCAGATCATCTTGCTAAATGACAATGTTGCTCCCACTGCCAATCCCCTACCCGATCTTGGTCCCTTTGATTGTATTAGCAGTGTTCCCCCTGCCGACATCGCTGCCATAACGGGAGAAAGTGACAACTGTGGAGGAATGGTATCGGTTACTTACCTAGGAGATACGGGAAGTCCAGTTTGTTCGGGAAGCATTATCCGCACTTATCAACTGGGCGATGCTTGCGGCAATACAACCGATCTCAATCAAACCATCAGTATCGATGATCAAATAGCACCCGATTGGAATGAAGCGATCGGAGCACTGGATTTGTCTTTTGTCTGTGGCTCAGATGTAGGCAACATTCCCAGCCCAAGCGCAACGGACAATTGTAATGGTGCCACGATAAGTCAGATTTCCGATGATACCCTTTCCATTGCTTGTGCCAATGTTTATGTTCGAGAGATTGCCTATCAGGCTACTGATGACTGCGGAAATGTGTCTATTCCCTATCTGGTCCGTATTGTCGTCAATGATACCATCCGACCGGAGTGGACCAACCCAGTAGGAAGTCTGGACAACAGTTTTGTCTGCACCGATGATTTGCAAATTCCCAATGTACCGACAGCGACAGACAATTGTGGTGTCGTAACAGTCAGTTTGATCGCGGATGATACCACTGCTTTAAATTGTACCGACCAATACCTCCGTACCCTAACTTATGAAGCGACGGACGATTGTGGCGTCACCGCCTCAATGCCTTTTGTGGTTCGCCTCACCGTTAATGATGATGTGCCTCCCGTATGGAATGAAACGCCGGGTGACTTGGATACCTCCGTTGTTTGTCCAGCCGACATCGTACTCCTTCCACCAACGGCGACGGACAATTGTAGTGCAGCGATCATTATGCTGATTGGCAGTGATACGCTAAGCATCAATTGTAGCAATCAGTACACGCAACGGTTCTTGTACCAGGCAGTAGACAGTTGTGGCAATATTCAGCCCTTCGTTTTTCCAGTATTGGTCACCGTGCAAGATACGGTAGCTCCAATCATTACCTCTTGTCCGAGAGACACCACAGATACCGATTTGTTTCCACTGTGTAGCGAGCCCTATGAATTCTTGGTTGAAGCCATTGACAATTGTGGAAACCTCAATTTTCGATATACGCGAAGCGACATGCCCAACATGGTCTTTCCTGGACCTGATGCAAGTGGAGATTATCCTCCTGGCACAACCGTAGTCACTTATTTTGCTGATGATGGTTGTGGCAACGTCGATACCTGTTCACACACTATTTTCATTGATGACATTACCAATCCGTCCATCACTTGTCCAACGGCTATTTTCGTTGAGCCTTTTCCAGAATCTTCTATTCCACTCTTTCCCAGCAATTTTGTAGCAGGCAAGGACGATTGTTCTCCTACGACGCCAACTTTTAGTGGTTCCAATCCCAATCTGATGAGTTTCAGCTGTGATGATTTAATGGGAATGCCTTTTATAGAAATTAATTTTCCGGTGATTTTGACCGATACTTTTGGCAACTTTAATTCTTGTATTGGCGAAGTTATCGTGGTCAATACCAATTGTGCAGTTGCTCCGCTATCACCAATTGCGACAATAACGGGGCAAGTCATTACGGATGAAAATATTGCTTTCCCCGATGCGAGCATCCAAGTGAGCAATGATGAAATGGAAGCAAATTCGGAAGTACTCAACAGTGGTTATTACGTGCTTCCCAACTTGGAAGTCAATCAGGATTACACCATCCGACCATCTTCGAATATTGATCCTACCAATGGCGTCAACACCTTGGATCTAATCTTGATCGCTCAGCACATTCTAGGAATGGACTCCTTGGACAGTCCTTATCAAATGATTGCTGCGGATGCCAATCGTTCTGGAACCATTTCGATTGCTGATTTGATAGACATCAGTCGTTTGATCCTCAATATTGAAGAACAGTTTCCCAATAATACTTCCTGGAGATTTGTTCCAGCTAGCCATGAGTTCAACGATCCTACCAATCCTTTTTTGCCTTCTTTTCCGGAAGAAATCACCATCAATGATTTGGAACAAAGTCAACACGGGATGAATTTTATCGCCATCAAAACTGGTGATGTCAACAGTTCGGTTGCGATGAGTAATTTGGACCAACAGGGAGATACCCGTAATGACCAGCAGTTGACCTTTCGGATGGAAGATCAGTTGATGGAAGTGGGGGAAAGTTATCTTTTCGAATTCAAAGCCAAGGATTTTAATCAGTTACTCGGATATCAATTCACGATTGATTTTGATCCCCGCTATGTGGAATTTGTCCATTTGGAAGAACATCGCTTGTCTACCGAGTTGAATTTGACCACCAGTAATTTCGGCTGGTCAGATTTAGCCAAAGGAAAGATTCGAGCCAATTGGTATCAAGCCAATACACATAGCTTAGCGGACGAAACCGTTCTCTTTGCCCTCCGCTTTAAGGCCAAGGCAGAAATTCCAATCAGCAGAGTCATTGAGCTTAATTCTAATTCACTTAGAGCAGAGGCTTATGGTCACAATGGAGAAAAAATGACCATCAATCTTGAATTTTCTCCCCTTCAACAATCTACACCACAATTCAAACTCTACCAAAACCGCCCCAACCCATTTAAAGCCACCACGCTCATTCCCTTCCTTTTGCCACAAGCAGGACAAGTGAGTTTGACGGTCACCGATGTTTCGGGCAATCGCATCAAAAGTCTAGAACAATATTTTGAAGCGGGGTATCACGAAGTTAGTATTGAACAAGGAGACTTACCCTCCCCCGGTTTGTTTTTCTACCAGATTAAAATAGGAGACCAACAAGCTACCCGTAAAATGATAGCTACCCAATAAAGAGAAAGAAAACGAGAACACTACACATTAGAGATACGAGTTTTGAAGAGTCACCGAAAGGGGGCTCTTTTTTTATGGATCCTTAAATTTTCATCCTATTAGTTTCTCCCTCCCAACTTCTCCCATCATTCCCAGATCAAAGCAATTTCCACTTGACATATTTTCGTATTTTAGGGCCTTTATTTCACAACAACATCAATTCGATGAAGAAAACGTTCGTTCTTTTCCTCTGCTGGTTTTTGATCGGCAGCTGGGCTTTCGCCCAAAAAAAAGCCATGTCCTACTATTTGCCAGACGGTAATTATAACCCCGCTATTCCAACCCCCGAGTCCGTACTGGGCTTTCAGATTGGAGAATGGCACATCAGTCACGACAAATTGGTCATGTACATGCAGGCTTTGGCCAATGCATCCGATCGCATTACGCTGACACAATATGGAAGGAGTTACGAACGTCGGCCACTCCTTTATTTGACCATTACCGCTCCACAAAACCAGAGTAGAATCAAAGAGATTCAACAACAGCACTTGAGCTTATCAGACCCTCAAGTTTCGGCAAAACTCAACACTGCCGATATGCCTGCAATCACCTATCATGGCTACTGTGTTCACGGCAACGAATCGAGCGGAGCAAATGCTGCTTTACTCTTTGCTTATCATCTAGCCGCTGCCCAAGGTCCTGCCATCGAAAAAACACTGAAGGAAGTCATCGTATTGCTAGATCCCTGCTACAACCCCGACGGTTTTAATCGCTTTGCCAGTTGGGTCAATGTTCACAAAAGTAAAAACCTATCTGCCGACCCCGCCAACCGGGAATTCAACGAACCCTTTCCCGGAGGGCGAACCAACCACTACTGGTTTGATCTCAACCGAGATTGGTTGCCCGCCCAGCATCCCGAAAGCCAGGGAAGAGTCAAAAATTTCCACGAGTGGAAACCCCTCATCCTTACGGACCACCACGAAATGGGTACGGACAACACTTTCTTTTTTCAACCCGGTATTGCTACCCGTACCAACCCACTTACTCCAGATAAAAATCAGGAATTGACCTACAAAATAGGAACTTATCATGCCAAAGCATTAGACAACATCGGTTCCCTTTATTACGCGCAAGAATCTTTTGACGACTTTTATTATGGTAAGGGTTCTACTTATCCCGATGTAAATGGAAGCATAGGCATTTTGTTTGAACAAGCCAGCTCTCGTGGTCATTTACAGGAAAGCAGACATGGTATTTTGAGTTTTCCCTTCACCATTCGCAATCAACTGCAAACCTCTTTGTCTACCCTAGCGGCCGCCGAAGACATGCGAGTAGAATTGCTTGATTACCATCGAGAATTCTATCGAACTGCCATGGAACAGGCCAAGAAGGACAATAAAAAAGGCTATATCTTCGGGACCAATAAAGCCAATAATCGCGTACAAGAATTATTGACTATTCTACAAAGGCATCAAATCCAAGTCAACAAATTGGAAAAGGACACCCGCGTCAGCGGTCAAGCATTCGATAAAGATCATGCTTACATTGTATCGCTCAATCAACCTCAATATCGATTGATCAAAGCCATGTTTGAAAAAGTAACCACTTTTAAGGATAGCCTTTTCTACGATGTTTCGGCTTGGACGCTCCCCTTAGCCTTTAACATTCCTTATGCGGCTTTAAATGCTGCCGACCTCAAGGGAGGATTGATGGGAAAAGACTTGGGGCAAGTGAAGCAAAAATTGACAATGGCAGCGCCAGCAAAAAGCGATTATGCCTATCTCTTTGAATGGGACGACTATCTCGCGCCAAATGCTTTGAACCAGTTGTTGAAGGCTGGACTAATGGTCAAAGTTGCCAACAATTCTTTTACTTCCGTAAATGAAGGACAAAAAGTAAGCTATCCTCCCGGTACCTTGATGGTGCCCGTACAAAACAACCAAACAAAAACGCCAGAAGACATTCATGCACTGGTCAGTAAAGCGAGTACCTCGACTGGCATCCGTTTTGTTCCCGCGGCTACGGG
>JBCCSR010000037.1:0-13883 GCA_039199865.1 Bacteroidota bacterium | reverse complement strand
TCCCCAGTGCCTTTATCACCGCCGAGGGAGACCTCACTACGGGATGCGTTGGAGACACCTTGTTTTTAAATGCCGGAACTGCTCCGGAGGGCTATACTTATCAATGGTATGAAGCCATCAATTTATTGGAAGGAGCCAACGATTCGACCGTGGCGGTAACTTCAGCAGGCAGTTATTATGTCATTCTTGAAGGAGCTTGTGAATCTCCCCAATCCAATTGGCTTTTTACGGAGTTTGTTGGACCAGATTTGTTTTTACAAGCTCCAAGTACGGTTTGTGTTGGAAGCTCCTTTGATCTCAACGATTTGGACTTGATTGATTTAGGCAATTCTGGAGGAACAATCACTTTTCATAGTGGTACTCCTGCCGACAGCAGCAATCTTTTAGACAATTCGGTCGTAAGCATCGAGGAAGCCACGCTTTATTACGTTTTAGCTACCGAGGGGAATTGTAGTGATGAACTTGTGGTGACGCTAGACGTCTATCCAGCATTGGAAATGCCAATGATTGCGCTAGATACCGCATTGGGGCAGTTGAGTGTTCCAGCCATTTTCAGTACTTATCAATGGTACGATGCCGATGGTCCAATTGAGGGAGAGACGATGACGACTTACTTTCCCTCTACCTTTGGGACCTACACCGTCTTGGTAAGCGATGATAATGGCTGTACGGTATTCTCGGAGGTGTTTGAGAACACCATTGTCTCAAATATTGACCTGGAAGCAGAACTATCGGTAGCACTTTTCCCCAATCCATTCCATACCAAGTTGAGCCTCAGTATCGAAACCTTGGATCGAAAAACCTTGGACATTCAACTACTGGACGTGCTTGGGCAAAGCATTCTACGGGAACAGCACCAAGTGCTCGGATCAATCAATATCGATTTTGATTTGCCGGGGCTAACCAGTGGTCTTTATTTTCTGATGATTGAAAATGAGGAGGGACGTTTGGTTCGGAAACTGATAAAAGAATAGGATCATTTTAGTCGTAAAGTCACCCACAATGGAAAATGATCGCCAACGATTGATTGGGCATTTCTACCTGCATCGATGAATTCGAAGCCTCTAAAAAAGACATGATCGTAGCGTTTTCTGACCATCTTGAACCAAAAGGATTCTGCGGTGTGTTTGACGTCATGATTGGCCCAAGTTAGGCCAATGGATTCAAAGAGCTCGACGGATTGGCGTCTATTTTTTCTAAAAAAAGTATTGAAATCTCCTCCCAAAATCACGGGACCTTCCTCTGCCTGTTCCTGGATTTTCTGGGCAATTAGTTGATGTTGTTTGAGTCGCTTTCCACCACATCTGACGATGGTTTCGGAATGTACATTATAGACGCGTACTTTTTGCTGAAGGATGTGAATACTGACTCCCATAAAAATCCGGATGCCTTTATTGTGGGGATTGGGGTAGGGGAGCACCCATTTTTCTTCTTCCGTAATTGGCCACTTGCTGAGAATGGCATTGCCAAAAAAATCCTGGGCATTTCGATTGATGGTTGCGGGATAGTAAACGTAGTTGAAATCAAGGCTATCGGCAATTCGTTGCGTACCTCCTTCGTCCATTTCCTGTAACAGCAGTAGATCAGCATTTTGCAATGTAGGGGTCGTTCTCAACTCTTCAATGGCCTCATCAATTTTCTTTGCGTATTCAATATTAAAACTAATGACTTTGATCTGATCTTTTGCAACGGATCGATCTTTCATTAGCGGACTTTTGGCAATGGGGCCTTCCTTGGCCGGAAAATTATGGGTAGTCTTACAAGCAGTAGCCAGTAGTAACAAGGCCACAATACCGAGTGCTTGTTTCGTACCCATCTATTGGTATTTGGCCAATGCAGCCTTGGTGTATTCCGATAAAACCAATTGACCACTCATCTCCGCTCGTTTTTCCAGTAAGTCATCCCAGTGGTCATAATTTTCCCAAAAGATGCGTTTCAATTTTCCTTGTGCTTCGGGATTGGTGGACAATAAATAATCGGCAATGGCCATGACTCCAGCATCCAGGGCGGCAGCATCTTCATACACCTCGGCGTATAAACCCTTGTCTTTGGCCCAGTGGGCCGATTGAAAGACATTGGCATTGATGGTCAGTTGACTCATGGCTGATAAACCAATTTTACGCTCCACCGCGGGCCCCACTACGAAGGGACCGATACCGACGTTTAGCTCACTGAGTTTGACGCCCGCATATTTGGTAGCCAAGCAATAATCGACGGCTGATGCTACACCGACACCACCCCCTACCGCTTTACCTTGTATCCGGCCGATGATGAGTTTGGGACATTTACGGCAGGCGTTGATGACATTGGCAAAACCCATGAAGAATTTTTTTCCAGTAGGAAAATCATTGATGGCAATCAATTCATCAAAGCTGGCCCCCGCACAGAAAGTTCGGTCGCCTCCACTTTTTAGGATGAGCACTTGAATGCTATTGTCTTCCCCGCAGTCTTTGATCGTTTGCGTAAGTTCCGCAAGTAAATGGCTGGGTAAAGAGTTGTGCTTCGGATGATAGAAGGTGATTTCGGCTAAACCTGCCTTGAGTATTTCTTTTTTGATGTATCCTTGGTCCATGTTATTTTGGTTGATCTTTGCGAGTATCGTTTAAATTCAGCACTTTTAAAATGTACTTGGTTATGGTTTTTTGGGTTCAATCAATCCGAATTGTTCGAAATGATGATTGACGTGTTTGCGGTTTAATAAATCCCAAAGTTCTTTGTCTAGAGGACCAAAAATCGTATTTGGATGGCTTACCTCTGGATTGGCTTTGTAATAGGCTTCGTAGGCATCAAAACTTTCAAGCAGTGCAGTTTTGGCGGCTTTTAAACTATCAAAGCGCAAGGCTTCCAATTCTCCTCTTTTGAGTAAGGGATGATCGAAAGATTTGGGCATGGGCTTGTAGTTGAACAAGGATTCTTGGGTTCTTTCCAGATACTTCTCGGGAGTGATTACATCCGTCGATACTTTGCCCATCGCCATTTGGATAAAGAACTCGATGTGCTCGACCATATGTTGAGCAGTCATAATGCCCCAGGCCGGTTTTGTATCTTCCTTGAGTTGGGCCAAATGATTTTCGAAAAAAGCACGATCTACTTCGTGGAACGGGCATTTCTTCTGGACCAGAGTCAAAATAGTGGCCATGGCGACCAATTCTCCATTTTGATCAAAGACCTCCTCATACCATTTGACGACACCAGCAGGGAATTCGCGCCCCTTGCTATCGCGATCTACCTTTTCCTTGCAAGTGAGTCGAACTTGCAGGGTATCATTGTGATAAATAGGACGGAGGAAACGGCACTCATCCAATCCGTAATTGGCACCAACGGGGCCTTTCGCGGGATGAACGAACAGGCCCGCAGCGGCAGCTAGGATAAAGTAACCGTGAGCGGCGCGTTTTTCAAAAATACTTCCCTTCAAAGAGGTAATGTCGGTATGGGCATAAAAATGATCCCAGGTGAGGTTGGCAAAATTCTGAATATCAGAATCGGTCATAGTACGCTTGTGGGTCAGAATGGACATCCCCGGTTGAATGTCTTCAAAATGGTATTTGAAAGGATGTTTCGGTGCTTCCACCACTTTAGCACCAGCCTGATAAATACCCGTAACGGCAGAAATAGTAGTGGGCGTTCCTTGAACGGCACAACGTTGTAAATAATGCTTGATTCCTCGCATACCGCCCATCTCTTCGCCACCTCCCGCACGTCCGGGACCTCCATGCACCAAATAGGGGAGTGGTGAACCATGCCCCGTACTTTGCTTGGCATTTTCTCGGTTTAACACCAGAATTCTTCCGTGATGCGTAGCGGCTTCCACGACGAATTCTCTCGCAATTTGGTCATCATAAGTGGCAATCGAACAACAGAGCGAGCCCTTGCCCATTTGCGCCAACTCAATGGCCTCATTCAAGTCTTTGTAGGGCATAATGGTACTTACCGGACCAAAGGCTTCTATTTCGTGGACCCCAATATTTTTGTAGGGATTTTCCTCTAGTAAAAGAATTGGACTCAAGAAAGCCCCTTTTTCAAAATCGGCATCAATGAGATCAATTTTGTCTAAGCTACCATAAACGATGCTAGCGGTTTTCGCCAATTCTTTGACGCGATCTCTCACCTCGATGACTTGATCTTTGCTGGCTAGTGCGCCCATTCTTACGCCTTCTGCGATGGGATTGCCAATGGCCACTTTAGCCAAAGATTGTCCAAGTGCGACTTGTACCGCCTCCACCAAATGCTCTGGTACGATAATGCGGCGAATGGCCGTACACTTCTGACCACATTTTACGGTCATTTCTTTCCGTACTTCCTTGATAAACAATTTGAATTCAGGACTGCCAGGCGTGGCATCCTCTCCCAGTACCGAACAATTGAGACTATCTGCTTCCATGTTGAAGGGAACCGCTTCTTCAATAATTCTGGGATGGGCTTTCAACATTCTTCCCGTAGAGGCAGAGCCCGTGAAGGTGACGACATCTTGAGATTCCACCGTGTCTAAAATGGAGCGGGCAGAACCACAAATGAGCTGTAGCGCTCCTTCGGGTAAAATGCCAGAAGCAATAATTTCGCGGACTACGGCCTCGGTTAAAAAGGAGGTAGACGTAGCGGGTTTGACCACTGCTGGAACTCCTGCCATCCAATTGACGGCACATTTTTCTAACATGCCCCAAACTGGGAAATTGTAGGCATTGATATGAATGGCGACCCCACGTTTGGGCACCATGATGTGATGGCCCATAAAGTTGCCTCCCCGAGAGAGATCGATAGCGGGACCATCGACGTGAAAACTTTGATTGGGAAAATTACGTCGGAGGGAAGCATTGGCAAACAGATTACCAAAACCTCCTTCGATATCAATCCAGCTGTCAACGCGCGTTGCCCCTGTTTTATAACTAACTTCGTAAAACTGTTCTTTTCTTTTGGTGAGATACAAGGCCAGCTTTTTGAGCATATTGCCTCTCTCTTGGAAAGTCATTTTCCGCAGTGGAGCACCTCCTTTTTTTCGACCATAAGCCAGAATGGCCCCAAAATCAAGCCCTTTGGTCGTGGCCATAGCGACCACATCACCATTGACGGAATTGTACAAAGGGCTACCCTCTCCCTCTCCTTCTACCCAATTTCCTAAAACGTAATTTCCTAATTTTTGCATTTTGGTTTTATTTTATGGTTGTTATTTTTGATTGTATGCTAACACTATTTTTGCCTTCAATGATGGTCCTTTAATATCGTCAAACGCAGCTTGCAGATCAAACCCTTTCGAGTATGGCGGCATAACCTTGTCCGACACCGACACACATGGTGACCAATGCGTAACGCTTGTTGGTCAAATGTAGTTCTAATGCTGCGGAGTAACAAATTCTGGCGCCCGTAACGCCCAGTGGATGCCCAATAGCGATGGCTCCTCCATTGGGGTTCAGTCGAGGATCATCATCTGCCAAGCCCCATGCTCGTGTGCAGGCTAGGGCTTGAGCGGCGAAAGCTTCGTTGAGTTCAATGATGTCCATATCTTCCATCTTTAATTCTGCTTTGGCCAGTGCTTTATTGGAGGCACCTACAGGACCGATGCCCATAATTCTGGGTTCTACGCCGACTACTGCCGAGCTAACGATTCTTGCCAGGGGGTTGAGTTGGTATTTATCGACCGCACTTCGGGAGGCAATGATGGTTGCCGCAGCTCCGTCATTAAGTCCGGAGGCATTTCCGGCAGTAACGGTTCCTCCATCTTCCGCTTTGCGGAAGGCAGGACGCAATTTGGCGAGCACTTCCAAAGAAGTACCGGGTTTGATGAATTCATCATTGGTGAAAATGAGGGGATCCGCTTTGCGTCGTGGGATACTTACGGGAACGATTTCTTTGGCTAAACGTCCGCTCTCCTGCGCTTTGGCGGCTTTCATTTGCGACCAATAAGCAAATTGATCCTGATCTTGACGGCTGATTTGGTATTGGTCAACGAGGTTTTCGGCAGTAGTGCCCATGCCGTCGGTACCATATAATTCGTGCATTTTTTTGTTGACAAAACGCCAGCCAAAGCTACTGTCATGCATTTGGGCATCTCTTCCGAATGCTTTGGAGACTTTGGAAATGACCCAGGGCCCTCGCGTCATGTGCTCCACTCCTCCCGCAATAAACAGGTCGCCATCACCCGCTTTGATGGCGCGGTTGGAATGAATGATGGCCGAAAGGCCAGAGGAACATAGCCGATTGACCGTTTCGCCGGGAACCGACCAAGGCAATCCCGCCAACAACAGGCACATTCTAGCCACATTTCGATTGTCTTCTCCCGCTTGGTTGGCACAACCCATAATCACATCGTCATAGGCAGACTTGGGGATTTGCTCGTTTTTTTCAACCAGGGCTTTAATGACTAAGGCTCCTAAATCATCCGTACGGATAGTGGATAAGGTCCCAGTAAATTTGCCAATTGGGGTACGAATTCCATCAATAATATAGGCTTCAGACATGTGTGTTTTTTAATTTTTCGAATGTCCACAAGATCGCCTTTTTTTTAGAATGCCTTTTATAAAAGTCGCCAAAAATAATGAAAAATTCTTCTATTTGGACAAAGTGAAGGGAAGGAGACGATTTGTCTTTTTGTACCAAACCCTTCTCGATCCCCCATTCAACTTACAATCACGATTGCCTCAATTGAGCAGGTGGAGTCCAGCTAATTCTTTTAGTCTTTGGTGGACTCTTTTCTACAACCTATAATGTCGGATCAATTGCTGATGGCCCACAAAATCCGATTTTTTCTGTCCAAGAGTATGGTATTTTTGCAGAACCGTCGTCGCTTGCTTGGTCTCCCTCTCCATTGTTGTATAGGCTTTTCCTTACTCAATCCAACGAATGGACTATGGATACTCCTCCTAGAATTCACCAGCATCAATTTGGTCGAGGCTGAGCCTTGGGTTTTGGTTACTGCTGTCGCTAAAAGTGAAACAAATGATCAAAAGGGAGCGCCAATATTGATATAGAATACCGAGGAGTTGAATTGGAATACAGTTGATAATAGCGCAGCAATTATTCATGACAATTGCAAAGTAAGTTATCGGAGTAGTTTTGTTCCATTAACTTGAAGGCTTTGGTGTAGGGGTAGCTGCCGCCAATCCCCAGGTTTTCGTAAGCAATGGTAAAGTCACAATCGTAGGCAATGGTACTTTCGTTTTCTACCAGTTTGTTGGGGTTGCAGAAATGGTTGGTAGCTGGTTCGCAAACCGTTTTGACCAGGTTGCCGATAATATTTTCCATAATGTCTTTGACATCTATTTCGTATTTGTTGCAAAGTTGATGATCGATTTGATTGGCATATCTTCCGATGGGTTCTCCTTTCCGAATGATTTCTTCTTCTTTTAATTCGAAAATGTCTAGCATGAAAGAATTGATGGTCGCTACTTTCTTGAAGGCATCATTTTTCTCAAAATCGATTTCATAAAATGCTTTGGTGTAGTTTTTTGTCCTAAAGTCAAAGTACTTGGGAGAAATCGGTTCGCGACTGGTATCCAACCACAATTCGTGTACCATTTGTTCAAAGCCAATGAGTACTTTCCCGATTTGTTGATCAGATACATTGCGGAAGCATTTCATTTTAGTATTGGCCTCTTTGGCCAAATAATACAGGCCCGGTTTTCCCATCGGAATGGGAATGATGTATTCTTTGTCTAGTGCCCAAGTGCCTTCAAATGCACTACAAGGACAGAAGTACTGAGCCTCTCCACTACTCAGAAAAGGAGAGATGTGCTCGCTATTGAATTCTCGCTCAAAAAACTCATCCAGGAAATGATCGGATTTGGTGTCCTTGACTGGAATACTAGCAGGCTCGGATTTTAGCAACTGGCCGACCAAATAGCCCAGCCCCACAAATAGCAATCCAAAAAGTACCAAATATTTGTAATCGAAAGTCTTGTCTTTTGCCTGTTCTTCCAGGCTTTTCTTGAGTTGATGGACTTCTTCGTTGAGTTGTTCATTCCTCAATTGAAGAGACGCTTTTTCTCTTAGTCGTTCTATGTTCTTGATGGTCCGCTGATACATTCCACTGGTGGCCGTACCATACAATAACTTGGAAAACTGACTTCCACTCATGCTCAAATCATCGGCAATTTCTCCGTAAGAATAGGTGCCGAATCGCGCACTATTTCTTTCCCAAGGACCATACTTTTCGATCAACTTCTCGAAGAATGCTGCTTTTAAATCTTCCATTTTCTACTAAAATAGCGGTGTAAAAATATGTAAAACGGTATAAAATACTGTAAAAAATTTGTATTGCAATACAATATACTGCAAAAATAAAAAATATCGAGTATATATTTACAATGTCAATTGACCTAATAAATAACCAAGTTTTCATCGAAACAAAAATAATCAATTATGAAAAATCATTTAACCTTGTTTTTTACACTCTCCCTCCTTCTTATTATGGGTAACCTTGTTGAAGCACAGGTTAGTGGTACCGTTACGGATAGACAAACAAATGAACCACTCATTGGAGCTTCCGCGGTGGTCAAAGGAACTACAAGAGGGACCATTACTGACCTGGATGGAAAATTCCAATTAGCGGCTGAAAAGGGGGAAGTACTGGTCATCTCCTACACGGGATACAATCCAATCGAAATCGACGTTGATGATCGAACCTCCTACGATGTGATGCTGAGCTCTGGGGTAGAGTTGGAAAAAATTGTTGTCGTTGGGACCAGGGGAAAGCCTCGAACAGATGTGGATCGTCCCGTTCCGGTGGATGTAGTGAGTGCAAAAGAGTTACAGGTGACGGGACAAACGGATTTGGGACAAATGGTACAATTTAGCTCTCCTTCTTTCAACTCCGCAAAGTATGGGGTAAATGGTACGACCAATTATGCTGATCCTGCCCAGCTTCGAGGTTTGGGGCCCGACCAGTCATTGGTCCTGGTCAACGGAAAGAGAAGACATCAGTTTTCTACCTTGAATTTGAATGTGGCTCCCGGTTTGGGAAATGTAGTGACCGATTTGAATAGTGTGCCTTCTGGGGCAGTCAAACGCATGGAGGTACTGCGAGATGGGGCCGCTGCGCAATATGGTTCGGATGCAATTGCCGGGATCATCAATTTAGCTTTGAGAGATCAAAATGATGGAGGCTCTTTTGTCACTACTTTCGGACAACATTTTACTTCACCGGGTGATCCCGCTTCGGGAGATCGCAGCTTTCAAGACGGTTTTACCATCAAAAATTCTTTGAACTATGGTTTTAAATTGGGTAAGGAAGACAGTTATTTCAATTTTACCTTGGAGCATTTTAAGTTTGCCGGGACCAATCGATCTGATTTCTACACCGGAGGCATTTATCCTTCAGTACCAGAGGATCAGCCCAGAGCTGCAGACGGTGGCATTATTCCCACAGAAAACTATCCTTATTTCACGGAAGATCCGAGAGGGGAACGGGGCGTTTATCCTCAAGATCCCTTCGTGGTAGGCAATTATGGTAGCAATGAAAATGAAACCAAACAGCTTTTTGTCAACGTCAAATATCCTTTGGGCAATAATGGATTGAATGTCTACGCTTTTGGTGGCTATTCCGATAAAGACATTACCGCTTTTGGTTTCTTCAGAAATCCAGGTCGTTTTTCGCGAGCGGTACTAACGGTTTTTCCCGATGGTTACGTTCCAATTTTACCGGGGGAATCCGAAGATTACTCGGTGGCAGTAGGTTTGAATCGGACGGTAGCCGATGGTTGGAATTTTGATCTTTCTTATTCTTTGGGGCACAATGATTTGGAACTTTGGAATCGCAATAGTACTAACCCTTCTTTGGGTGCGGCTACTCCCACCAGTTTTTACGTAGGACAATATTGGTTTCAACAGAATATCATCAATGCCGATGTCAGCAAAAACTTAGGAGCCGTGGGGGGCTTAGCAGGATTGAACTTGGCTTTTGGTGCTCAATATCGAACGGATCGTTATCAACAATTTTTGGGTAGTCCCGAATCCTTTGCGGTAGGACCTTTGGCGGTAGAAGGAAAAGATGTTGGATCGAGCGCAAGACCCGGCATTCAGGATGAAAATGATCTAGACAGAAGCAATGTGGGCATTTACGCAGATGTGGAAGCGGATATCAATGACGATCTTTTGATCGTGGTGGCAGCGCGTTACGAAAACTACAGCGATTTCGGGGGCAACCTTTCTGGAAAATTGGCTGCCCGCTACAAGCTAGCCGATAACTTTGCCATTCGAGGATCTTACAATCGTGGATTTCGAGCTCCCTCTGTAGCTCAGCTGGGGACGGTAAACAATACTTCGACCGTACAAAATGGTTTGATTGTTATTACCCGACAGGTCGCCGCTTCCGACGAACGTTTGGCCCAATTGGGCATTGAAGCCCCCAAAGCTGAGATTTCCAATAACTACAACTTGGGACTCACAGCCAAACTTGCCAGTGGAGCCTTACTCTTAACGGTTGACGCTTATCAAATTGATATTAACGAGAGAATTGTCATTTCCGAACGGCTGAATACGGGAGATTATCCAGCAGTTCAGGCCCTGTTTCCCAACGAAAGAGAAATTCGATTTTTTACCAATCATGTCAGTACGCAGACTCGGGGACTGGATATTGTTTTGGCCTACAAAAAAGCCTTTGCCGAAAACCATAGCCTCAATGTGAGTTTGGCCGCTACCTTTAACGGTACTGACGTGGTTGATCAAAAAGATACGCCAGCGGAAATCCTAGCTGGTGCTGCCGACGACAGACAAGGCTTGAAATTATTGGGACAAACAGCGACGGAGTTAATCGAAGTGGCTACACCCCGCCAAAAATTACTGCTAAGTGCCATCTATAAAATTGGTCCATTTGGGGTGACCGGACGAATGACCCGATTTGGTGAAGTCCAAGCCTTTAGCCGGGGACTTTCCGGTGAAGATGCCAACGTGGCTTGCAATGAAGATGGCTCGAGATGCGTACAAACTTTTGCCGCCAAAATTGTTACGGACCTCGCCTTCTCTTATGACTTTAGCGAAACTTTTAGCCTGTCTTTGGGAAGCAATAATATTTTTGATGTGTATCCAGACAAGTACAACAATACCGCCAATGGATTTGTCGGGCAAGCGAGCTCTTATGCCTCTGGACAAATTCCTTATTCTCGCAACTCCAATCAGTTTGGTTTTAACGGAAGATACGTTTATATGACGGCAACTATGAATTTTTAATGGAGGGTTTCCTACATTTACGTATACATCTGCCAAACACTACGGGAGAGCCAACTGACTCTCCTGTAGTTTTTCATCGAAACGAGAAGCATGAGCAAGCTAATATTACTGACCACTTGTTTGTTATTGGGCTTTTTGTTGCGCCGGACGAAGTACTTTGATGACAACAGTCCTTTGGTGCTCAACAATCTGCTGATTTACTTTTTTGTACCCTTGTTGAGTTTGTATCACATTCCCAAGATCGACTTTGCAATTGAACAATTGTGGTTGAGCATCAGTCCTTTTATCGTCTACGGATCGAGTTTTTTGTTTATCCATTTGATGGGGCTATGGCTTCCCATGGAACAAAAAACCAAGGGGGCTTTAATCATGTGTTCGGGCATCGGCAGTATTTCCTTTGTTGGCTTTCCTATTTTTGAGTTGTTGTATGGACAGGAGGGGCTCTCTTATGGCATCATATTGAGTTTGGCGGGTACTTTTTTAGTCTTCAATACCGTAGGCATTTCAACGGGCTTTTACTACGCGAGTGAGACCAGTCATCAACCCTCCTTTTTTGTAAAAAAGATGTTGTCCTTTCCTCCCTTTATCGCTTTTGTCCTCGCCTTGCTCATCAACCTCAGTCAGATCCCATACCCCATGGTCATTGAAACGACCTTAAAAAATCTGACTGCGCCATTTTCTGTCCTCGCTTTATTGGCCATTGGCATGCAAATTAATTTTTCCTTCGATAGAGCGTTTATCCGACTCCTTCTGATTGGGCAATTCCATAAATTGTTAATTGCACCATTGCTCCTCTATTTTTTGATGTGGCATATTTTTGACATTCAAAATGTAGTGGGGCGCATTTGCATCCTAGGAGCGGCAATTGGATCGATGAACGCCATATCGATATTGGCAGCGCAAATGGGTTTGCATCCCAAATTATCTACCTTGATGCCTGCTTTGGGTATTCCGCTGTCCATTCCCTTGTTATTTTTGATTGATTTGATCTTACAATGAATAAAAAATCCAAACTCATCCCGTTTCTGTTAGGCCCCCTTTTGTTTGGGTTTATCTTCACCTTTTCATCTTTGGAGGGGCTTAATCCACAAGCCAATGCAGTTTTAGCCTCTACCGTTTGGATCGCTATCTGGTGGATTTTTGAGGTCACCCACATCAGTGTTACTGCTTTGTTGCCCATTGTCTTATTTCCCCTCACGGGAGCCTTGGACTTGAAAGCGACCACTGCCGCCTATGGCCATAAATACATCTTTCTTTACATGGGGGGATTTATTTTGGCCATTGCTATTGAAAAGTGGAATTTGCATCAACGCATTGCTTTAAATATCATCCATATTTTGGGGGCCGGTATTTCGCGAATTGTATTGGGTTTTATGTTGGCGACTGCTTTTATGTCCATGTGGATCTCCAACACGGCTACTTCTGTCATGATGCTCCCGATTGGTATGGCCATCATCCATCAGTTGCGGGATCATCCCGATACGGAAGAGGATGAAAATGCTTTGTTTGGAAAAATCTTGATGCTGGCCATTGCTTACAGTGCTTCCATTGGTGGGATTGCTACTTTGATTGGTACGCCTCCCAATTTGGTCTTGGCGGGAGTCATTCAGGAAATTTATGGCGTAGAGATTAGTTTTGCTCAATGGTTTAAATTTGGCCTTCCCATTTCTATTGTCCTACTCTTTATCTGTTGGCTGTATTTAACGAAAGTGGCCTATCGTTTTCGGATGGAAGAATTTCCGGGGGGAAGTCAGGAGATCAAACGCTTGCTCAAAGCATTGGGCCATTGGTCTTACGAAGAAAAAACGGTTTTGGTCGTTTTTATTGGTGCGGCGTTGCTCTGGATTTTACGCTCCTATTTACAAAACTTCATTCCGGCTTTGGACGATACCATCATTGCTATTTTGGCGGGTCTGTCTTTATTCTTATTGCCGGCCTCCAAGCAAGAGGAAACGATTCTTCGATGGTCAGAGGCGGTAAAAATGCCCTGGGGAATCATGATTCTTTTTGGAGGTGGGATGGCACTGGCCATTGCTTTCCAGCAGAGTGGTTTGGCCAGTTGGATCGGTGGCCAGTTCAATTTATTAAAAGGCTTGCCGATTTTTCTTTTGGTAATTATTTTGATTGCTACGGTCAATCTTTTGACAGAGATTACCTCCAACCTTGCGACCACCGCCATGCTCTTACCCATTTTGGCCCCCATGGCTCTAACGCTCGATATTCATCCCTATGTCCTTTTGGTTTCCGCAGCAACGGCGGCCTCTTGTGCCTTTATGTTGCCGGTTGCTACTCCTCCCAATGCAGTGGTTTTTGGTTCGGGCTATTTGAAAATTTCGGATATGGTAAAAACGGGAATTTACATGAATATCCTGTCGATCATTTTACTGACTTTTATGGTCTACTTTGTCTTGAGCGGGCTCTGGGGTTTTGATGCTACCGTTTTTCCCGAAGCCTTTAAAGATAAATAACGAGGTCCGAAAGCATTTACTTTTTCAATGACAGTTGGCTACCATTCAGTATTTGTTGATGGCTTCATGGAAAAAGGCCATCTCCGGATTTGAGATGGCCTTTCTTTACTGGTATGCCTTTGCTCTTGAGCCCTAAGTACAGTGAAGAAATTGACTTGGATCTTAATTAACGTTTCCCAAGAATTTCAAGCATCTTTTTTTGGGCACTAATTTTACCGAGAAAATCATCAATTGATACTTTATCCATCCTGGCAACTG
>JBCCSR010000036.1:0-14162 GCA_039199865.1 Bacteroidota bacterium | reverse complement strand
TTTTACAAGTCATGGCCATGTTTTCCCCTTTGATCAGGAGAAGAAAAGGCCCAGTCCGTAAGATTTGGATAAAATAGAATCCACACATTCAACTTATTTAGTTTTGTATTGTTGTAAGTTAAATATTTTTGAGCCACAGTATAACTATGCTACCCTATGAAGAAGAAACGAGTTATTGTTTGGTTCCGTTTAGATCTGAGAATTCACGACAATGAAGCTTTAATTCACGCTATAAAAAGTGGAGAAGAAGTCATTCCAATTTATGTATTTGATGATCGAGTTTTCAAAGCTAAAACGAGTTTTGGTTTTGAGAAGACGGCTGCTTACCGAGCTAAATTTATCATTGAATCCATTCATGATTTGAGAAAGTCTTTGCGTGCCCTCGGTTCGGACCTCTACGTCAGAACTGGAAAAACAGAGGAAAAGATTTTTGAAATAGCGCAAGAAGCCAAAAGCAGTTGGGTATTTTGCAATCGGGAGCGAACTCAAGAAGAAATAGATGTCCAGGATGCGCTGGAGCAAAGGCTGTGGTCCATTGGCCAAGAGATCATCTACTCTCGCGGCAAAATGCTCTATTACACCCAGGATTTACCATTTCCTGTAACCCACTGCCCAGATACTTTTACTAGTTTCCGAAAGGAAATTGAGCGCATCGTTCCCGTTCGGGATTCCCTCCCTGCTCCCACGGAGCAATTGACTCCTCCAAGTTTTGAGTTAGAGGCTGGAGAAATCCCTGCCCTGGAAGATTTAGGCTACGAGCCTTTTGAAACACATCCAGCTGCAACACATTTTAAGGGAGGAGAGTCCGAAGGACTTCGCCGCTTGCAGTATTATTTCTGGGAAACGGGTGCCATTAGCAATTATAAAGAGACGAGAAATGGACTCTTGGGCGAACTGTATTCTTCCAAATTTTCTCCTTGGTTGTCCCAAGGTTGTCTATCCCCCAAGCGCATTTATCAGGAACTGAAGCGGTACGAAGCAGAGCGTGGGGCCAATAAATCTACTTATTGGCTATATTTTGAATTGATTTGGAGAGATTTCTTCCGTTTGATGGGTAAAAAGCACGGCAATAAGATCTTCTTAAGGGGAGGCATCAAACAAGAAAACAATAAGGAATGGCGCAACGACCACAATCTTTTACAATTGTGGGTGGAAGGACGAACAGGAATTCCCTTCATCGACGCCAATATGCGAGAATTGAAGCGTACGGGCTTTATGTCTAACCGAGGCCGGCAAAATGTAGCCAGTTTTTTGGTCAAGGACCTCAATGTCAATTGGCAAATGGGGGCAGAGTACTTTGAATCGATGTTGCTCGATTATGATCCCTGTAGCAATTGGGGCAACTGGAATTATCTGGCTGGTGTGGGCAATGATCCACGTGAAGATCGCTATTTTAATATTCTTTCCCAAGCTCGACGCTATGATCCGCAGGGTGATTTCGTAAAATATTGGCTTCCCGAGTTGGTGGATGTTCCTTCCGATAAAATTCATCGCCCCGACAAATTGTCTTACGAAGAACAAGAGGATGTCCGCGTCAAAATTGGCGCTGATTATCCCAAAGCAATGATCAGCATGAGTCGTTGGGACTAAGAGGTGTGCTACTTAAAAACCATGCCTTATCTCACAATGGCCCAATCTGTTGGGCCATTACCTCGTGACTTTAATGGTATCCAAACCGGCCCTTAGTTTGATAAATTCGATCAAACGGGCCTCGTTGGTTTCCTTGTCCTTTTTTCGTCTTGCTTTGTCCAGTTCATCGTTCCAATCAACGAAAAGCATGGGCATGTTGGTTCGATTGTCATTATTCAAATCGGCCAGGTTCGAGGAATTGGACAAGCTAAAAGATTCCAATTCCGGAAAGAGTACTTTGATTTCTCGACTCAATTTTCGAAAGAGCAAAGTATCACTATTCAAACTGTCCATTTGAGCATACAATTGCTTGATTTTTTGTTCCTGATTGACTTGAATGCGTTTACTATCTTCCACGACTTTCACGTAGTTCTGCTGAGAGGAACGCAAATCTTCGATGGCTTCTCGGGACTCTGCGTCCTGTAAAAATCGCAAATTGAACTTTTTAGCACCCCTTGCGGCAAGTAGGTCCTGAAAGTAGGCCACGGAATCTGGTTTGTAGTATTTTCCGGTGAGCAATTTGATATCGATAGAATCGGTGTGGTCTATTCTTTCAATTCTGTAGATGGCATCCTCAAAATTTTCTTTGACAAATTGTATGACGACGCGTTCTTGACTGGCTCGATTGAGAAGGCTGTACAAGGTCAGGCCACTCGGAAGAATCATCAACAAACCAAAAGCCCCTAGAATCCAGCGGGTCCTCCGACCTTCTTCCGGATTAACAATCGTAGTGTAAGGAAAATCGAGTAGGCGAACGATGAGATAAGTCGCTCCGGCCACGAAAGTCGCATTGAGGAAAAATAGATAAAAGGAGTTGAACATGAATTCCCAGTTACCGTTGGCCAAACCATATCCCGTCACACAAAGTGGTGGCATCAAGGCCGTAGCGATGGCTACTCCCGGAATGGCGTTGGATTTGTCCTTTCGCGAACCCGAAATGATTCCTGCAATTCCACCAAAAAAGGCGACGAGTACATCCAAAAGGGTGGGAGCAGTACGAGCAATAATTTCATCGGTCTCATTGCCTTCAAAAGGAGTAAGGGAAAAATAGAGCGTACTAGTAACAATGGCAATGGCGATAGACATACCAAAATGCCGCAACGAAATCCAGAAGGTATTTCGATCGTTGATGCCAATGGCCAATCCAATTCCCAAGATCGGAGACATCAAAGGAGAGATTAACATCGCCCCGATGATCACTGCGGGAGAGTTGAGGTCCAAGCCCAAAGAAGCAATCATGATGGAACACATGAGCAACCAGGCATTGGCGCCTTCCATCTTTTTGTTGTTCTTGATGTTGACGATTGATCCCTCCTTATCCAGTCCGGCTTTTAAATCAATGAGTTTGCTCATAAAGCCAAGAAATCGATCTAAAAACTGGCCAGCACTTCTAGGCGTCTGCTCCTGATTTTTTTTAGGATTCGAAAATTTTGGTTCTGACATACAACAATATAGATTTCAAAATATAAATGGCCATTACCTCGGATCACCGTACCAACTGATCTCTACTCTTTTAATAAACCATCTTCCATCACTACGGTTCGGTCACTCATTTTGGCGAGTGCCTCATTGTGGGTAACAATCACGAAAGTTTGCTGGAAATCATCTCTGAGTCGAAATAAGAGTTCGTGTAATTCTTTAGAGGTAGAAGAATCGAGATTGCCCGATGGTTCATCGGCAAATACGACACCAGGGCGATTCATCAAGGCTCGAGCCACAGCTACCCTTTGTTGTTCTCCACCAGATAACTCGGCAGGCTTGTGTTCTAGCCTTTCTCCTAGTCCAAGATAAAATAACAATTCTCGTGCTCTGCTCTGTGCTTCGTTGACCTCCGTTTTTTGAATAAAGGCAGGAATACAAACATTCTCAAGTGCCGTAAATTCTGGTAAAAGGTGGTGAAATTGGAAGATAAAACCAATATTGGTATTTCTAAAATCGGAGAGCTCTTTTTCTCTCAGCCCTTGGACGGAAGTTTGGCCAATTTCTAATACGCCTTTATCTGGACGATCGAGGGTGCCCAAGATGTGGAGTAAGGTACTCTTTCCCGCTCCTGATTTTCCAACAATACTGACGATTTCTCCTTTGTCAACATTAAAATTGACGCCTTTCAGTACGTGTAAATTACCATAAGATTTATGAATGTCAACAGCTTTTATCATCTTTGCTTGGCTTTCTAATCGACGATTGAACGAAGAAAGAATACGGATCATTCAAACGTATATGTTATTACTTGGATGACGTCTTAAAAGCCCAAAATTAAAAAAAATGCTCAGTAAATCCCTAAATCAAGTCAATGCCTTTCTCGCTGGAGATAAAACGGTGATAAAAGAATTGTTGCATCCCAAAAATGATGGCATTCCATTGGCTTACAGTTTGGCCCATGCCAGCCTTGCTCCGGGAGAAGACTCTCTGCCACATTTATTAAAAGGCTCTGAGGTCTATTTTGTACTACAAGGAACGGGAACGGTTTGGATTGATGGCGAAAGTAAAAGTTTGAGGGTGGGCGATTTTGTCTACATTCCGCCAAGAGCCAATCAACACATTTGTAATGATGGAGAGGAGGTATTGCGTTTTCTCTGCATTGTATCTCCCGCCTGGAGTGAAGAGGAGGAGGAGGTTTTTTGATGGGAATTGCCTAGTTTTGCGCCATGAAAATTCTACAACTTTGTAAGAAATTTCCCTTCCCGATCAAAGACGGTGAAGCCATTGCAATTACCAATTTGGCGAGGGCCTTGCAGCAATTGGGCTGTGAACTGACTCTCTTGTGTATGAATACGCCAAAACATTATTTTGATCCCGAGGATTTGCCCGCTCACTTCAATTATTACCAAGCCATTCATACCATTGATGTCGATACCAACCTTCGTGCAAGCGCCGCGTTGGCCAATTTATTTTCCACTCAATCCTATCATATTGTTCGCTTTGTTTCTCCGGCTTTTGAAAAAAAATTGATTGACTTACTCAATACGCAAAGTTTTGATGTGATTCAGATGGAAACCCTTTATTTGGCCCCCTACAGCCCCGTGATTCGCCAGCACAGTGAGGCCAAAATAGCCATGCGTGCACACAATGTAGAATACGAAATATGGCAGCGAATTGCCCAAAATACAGTTTTCCTTCCCAAGAAATGGTATCTGAATTACCTCACGGGCAAACTCCGCCATTTTGAGCAAAGTGCTTTGGTACATTACGATTTATTGGTACCCATTACCCAGCGAGATTTGCAGCATTTTCAGCAAATGGGCAGTCAACAAAAAGCCTTGACAACGCCCATTGGAATCGACGCAGCGCGCTACCAACCTCATGCGCAAAGTTTTCAACATGCCCTGTCTTTATCCTTTATCGGCTCCTTGGATTGGATGCCCAACCAAGAGGGCTTACAATGGTTTTTACGAGAGGTGTGGCCAGCGCTGCATCAGCGTTATCCCAATTTGAGTTTACACGTTGCGGGGCGAAATCCCCCCGATTGGATGCTCCAAATGGAACGGGAGAACATCGTCGTTCACGGAGAGGTGCCGAGCGCTCCTGATTTTATCAATCAACATAGCCTGATGATTGTTCCCCTACTTTCTGGAAGTGGTATGAGGGTGAAAATCTTGGAAGGAATGGCATTGGGCAAAGTGGTACTCACTACCAGCGTGGGCTTGGAGGGCATTGATGCCCAACATCAACAAGAGGTGTTGATCGCCGATTGCGTTGAGGAATGGCTGGCTTGCTTTGATTTTTGCTTGCATAACGAAGATCGCCTCCCCATCATCGGTCGGCAAGCACGGCAACTCATCGAACAGCGCTATGACAATCAACGGATTGCTCAAAAGCTATTAAAAGCCTATCACCAACTGTAAGATTTTGCCATTAAGCAATGAAAACCCTTCCTTGGTCCATTCTAAGCCGTGAATTCCATCCTTTCATGGGGTGAGAACGATGAGAAATGAATGACTTTCTTTTTGATTTCGACAAAACCATTCTGTCGAGCAAGTTGTAGAACGGCTGCGCTCAAGTAGGAAAATTTGAGCATTCCTTTTACCATTCAATTGCAGGGTAGCAGAGCCCTCTACGTTGAACACCTCCGTGAAGCAATGTAATCATCTCTTTGATCTGCTTGGGTCATGTTCCCATTGCTGGGCATGGCCCATTGTAATGATGGCTCAAGTTACAGAAAATCGGGATTGTAAATGCGAGATAAATTGTACTTTTGCCCCGCAGATACTTGATTGATGGCTGACACATTTTCTAGTTTAAAATTAAAATACGCGTACGATGAAAAAAGGTCTCTTCTATTTTTGCTTGATCTACACGATGATTGGCTGCCAACAAAAGCCAACTCCCGTGGAACAAAACCCTGAAATCTCAGCGGAGGAAAAGCAAATTGCTCGGCAATTGATTCAAGGGGCTTTCGATGATCTTTGGAGCGGGGTTGATTCTACTAAGCTATTGGATTATCATACCGATGACTTTATCATTTTGGAACAAGGCGAAATTTGGGACAACGATCGGATTAAAGTTTTCATGCGGGAGCAATTGGCGCGCCCCCAACGCCCCAAGCGCATCAACAAAATGGATTACATTGCCATTGAAAAATATGGAGAGTCTATGCAAATTGCCTATCACAATTTTGCTGATTTCGTGGAAGCAGATAGCCTTGTTTTTCAGGCCAGATGGTTGGAAAGTGCCCTGGCGGTAAAAACGGAAGTGGGCTGGCGTTTAAAAATGATGCACTCGACTTGGGTACCTATCAAGAAAGAGTAAACTTAAAATTTCCTCCCGAAGTTCTATCTTTGTTGCCAGCGAATTGAAGATAAGTCATGTTGATTCATCAAATATTGTTTTGGATTTGTGTGTTGGGCTTGGCGCATACCTATGTGATCTATCCCCTATTGTTGCGTTGGTTGACTCGTGGAAAACAATTTCAGCATGCCCAATACCAAGAAAATGAGTCGTGGCCTCTGGTGACGGGGGTGTTGTCGGTCTTCAATGAGGAGGCAGTGATCGCCAACAAATTGGATAGCTTGCTAGCACAAAATTATCCATCCGGACAATTGCAAATGTACATTGGTTCGGACTGCTCCAATGATGGCACCAATGCCATCGTTCAACGCTACGCCGATGCCCATTCGTCTATTCACTTTTTTCCCTTTACGGAAAGAGGAGGAAAACCCGGCACCATTGACAAACTGATGCTTGAATTAGCCAAGGAACAAGCTCCCGGAGCAGATCACCTCTATCTGCTAACCGATGCCAACGTGTTGCTAGAGCAAGATACCCTGAGAAAAATGGCCCGTCACTTCAAGGAAGAACAAAGTGCACTGGTAGATTCCAATATGAAAAGTGTTGATATTAAGGCGGAGGGCATTTCCAAATCAGAAGATCAATACATTTCCGGAGAAGTCTTACTCAAACATTGGGAGAGTCTAGCTTGGGGCAAAATGATTGGTCCTTTCGGGGGCTGCTATCTGATTCGGAGTACGCATTACAGTCCGGTTCCCGCTCGATTTTTGGTCGATGACTTTTACATTGCATTTAAAGCTTTCGAAAAAGGAGGCAACGCTATCAACGATTTGGAAGCCATCTGTTTGGAGGCGGTATCAGATGATATCTCGGAGGAGTTTCGTCGGAAGTCCAGAATTTCGGGTGGAAATATCCAAAACCTATTGACTTTTGCTCATTTATTGTGGCCCCCCAATCGAAGTATTGCCTTTGCTTTTTTCTCTCACAAGGTTCTGCGTTGGATCGGTCCTTTTTTTATTATCTTCGCAATTGTGTTGAGCGCATTATTGGCCATAGCAGGGAACAAATTCTACCTTCTGCTGTTTGGTTTATTGATATTGGTCTTCGTTATTTTACCTATCTTAGAATACGGCTTGACTCAGGTCAATATCAACGTCAATAAGATGCGTCATTTGCGCTATTTTGTCATTATGAACCTCGCACTACTCAATGGATTTTACAAATATGCTAAAGGAATCAAAAGCAATGTCTGGCAACCCACAAAAAGAAAAGAAGGAAATTCAGCTTGACTCCATCGAAGATGCCATTTTGGACATCAAAGCTGGAAGAGTCATCATCGTAGTTGATGATGAAGATCGGGAAAATGAGGGCGACTTCATTTGTGCTGCTGACTGCATCACTCCCGAAATCATCAATTTTATGGCTACTCATGGGCGTGGCCTCATTTGTACCCCAATTGATGAAAAACGTGCCGATGAATTGGACTTGAATCTTATGGTTTCCAATAATACGGCACTCCACGAGACTGCCTTTACCGTTTCGATTGACCTCATTGGGCAAGGTTGTACTACTGGTATATCTGCCTCTGATCGGGCAACCGGGATCAAGGCCCTAGTCAATCCTGAGACAAAGCCGGAAGACTTTGCTCGACCGGGTCATATTTTTCCATTGCGTGCCAAGACCGGAGGCGTTCTACGCCGAACCGGACACACCGAAGCGGCAATTGATCTGGCGAAAATGGCTGGATTTAGCTCCACTGGGGTTTTGGTTGAAATTTTGAATGAAGATGGTACCATGGCGCGTCTGCCCCAATTGTTCAAGATTGCCGAGAAGCACGACCTAAAAATCATTTCGATTAAAGATTTAGTCGCCTACCGAATGCGGACGGAACGCTTAATCAAGAAAGAATTGAGCTTGGAAATCGAGACTCAACAAGGGCAATTCGAGGTCGTAGTCTTTACTCAATTGACCACTGGTGATACCCATTTGGCCATTAAAAAGGGCAGCTGGACTGCTGACGAACCCGTTTTGGTTCGCGTTCATTCTTCTACCAATGCTGGAGATATTATGGGCGTTTTATTTAACGATTTTGGCCAACAAATTCAGAAATCCCTCAAAATCATTGCCGAAGAAGGGAAAGGTGTACTGCTTTACATGCGGCACAGTGAAAAGGGCCAATCTATTCTCGACCATCTCAAGACTTTGGCCAAACAAAATCATGCGGGTGCTATCCTTAGTGCTCAACCGAGCAATTCAATGGAACAACGCGATTATGGAGTAGGGGCTCAAATTTTGCGTGACCTCAATATCACCAAACTGCGATTGATTACCGATCATCCAAAGCGCCGAATTGGACTGATTGGTTATGGACTGGAAATCGTCGAAAATGTGGATTTGAACGCTTAAAAGTCGTTTTAAGGTTTTACAAATTTCTGATTCATCAGTAAGTTGTTGCCGCTAATTTGCAAAATGTAGATGCCACTGGCCAAGTTTCTAGTGGAAAAATTGACGAAGTGTTCGCCAATGTTGAAGAACTCTGCTTTTCTTAGCGTTCTGACAAGATTTCCGGCAAGATCGTAAATGGTAATATTTAGAGGCTGTCCTTTCTCAAGGTGAAAACCTGCCACCGTGAAATTTTCAACTGGATTGGGTTGCAAAGGATAAATACGACTGCCATCGGATGCGAGCTCTGCAGTACTAACCGTAGGATCGTTGAATACAATGTCTTCATCTCCCTCCTGATATTCGACGTAGCCAATTGGCAAATAATACATTTCATCTGTCGTTTTATCTCCCCAGCTTACGGATTGTGGAGGGTTATTTGGATTGTTCGGATTATTGGTTGTATTGTCATAACTCGCTACGGCATGAATGATCGAACCAGCGGGAGCGACAATGTAGCGGTCAAAATAATATTCTCCTTGCCAGTTGAAATCCCACTCTGGAATCCTTACCAAGTTGACGATTTCCCCGTCAGGTCTCTCCAACCACACTTCCCAGTGTTGTCCTAACAAATGCATGTGCGGGGCAATGTTGACCAAGCTGACATCGATGGGCACTTCGTAAGTACCGTGGAAGGTCCGTTCGGTATTGGCGGGAATAAAAAATAGATCGTTGATGACATTAAAAAATGGAACCATGATATGTCCTTGAAGTTCTCTCTCCAGGGTCTCGTCCGATTCGTCCATGAAAAAGATATTAACTTTGGACTGGTCGGTTTCGTCTACGGGCCAGGGAGCATAGTGGATCTGGACGACAACATCTGCACCTGCGTGCAAAACTTGACCTACACCGTCGGGAAATCGAATCGGTTTTTGTCCAGGCGTATAGCCAGGAAATTGTTTTTGGCTTAAGATTTCGGCTGGTCCACCGCCATTGAAACTACCAAAGCCATCGAAACCATACTCAGGTGTTTGGGCATCATTGGCTGCAGCTGCCCCCGTCACGTCTTCAAACAGCAACGCATGGTGAACAATTTTGGAATTGCCGGGTCGAAACTCCACCGCTTTAATGATTTTGTCTTCGGGTAGATTGGTGGGGAGCACAAAATATCGATAATCATCCTGATAGTTGCCTTCATGCAACCAGACTTCGTCCATTTCCAAGACCAAATCCGGTTCTCCTAAAACCGAGCCACTAGGAAAATCGGGAAACTCCGGTTCTTCTTGTACATTTCCCCTGGGCATTCCGTTGGAGACCCAAGTGGAAATGGCAGCGATTTCGTCGTTGCTCAGAAAATTCTCGCCAAGGAAGTTGGAATATTCTGCGTCCGCTTGCCAAGGTGGCATGATTTTATTGTTGGTCACGTACTCGATCATGGTTCCCCAGGCTTTGACTTCTTCATAATTGGTGAAAGCAACGGGACCAATTTCACCGGTGCGGTGACAGGTAGCGCATTTCTGGTAAATAATTTCTGCGATGTCTGAAGCAAAAGTGACTTGGGCAAGTCCGGAATAGGTGATGCAACAGAAAAATAGGCTTAAAAAAGGATATCTCATCGTTATTATTTTATCAGTTGTGGACAACTATAATAAGTAATTTTTGGCAAAACTGCTAACGATTTTCCCGAAAAACAGCTGGAAGCAGTGATGATAAAAAGCCATTCTTTTAGGAAAAGGCTTAAAATAAGTTTTCAACAAAGGAGAATTTTAGGTCTAGATCTTTTCCAACACTGTGGATATAGGTTTTTTCCTGTTCATCAATTTGACCACTTCTTTTGGCCATAATAATCAGCTGTAGTAATAGGTCTTCCTCCTCTTCGTATGCTTTTAACAAGTTATAGTCTAGTTGGAAGTTGGAACCCGTCTTCAAAGATTCGTGCAAATAGTATTCCTTTTGTGCTCGGTCCAAATCAGCATTTTCGATAATGGTTCCAATTAGGTCAATTTGTTGTTCATTGATTTCATTATTGGCTTCGATGAGATTAGCCAAACTTTTTATCTTTTCTATCAGTAGTGCTTGCTGAATGGCCTCATCCTCCTGGGGTTTGAGGTGTTCTGAATACGAGTTGGCGTTATCGAGGAAGGCCATGGCGCGCTTTGAAATTTTGGCCGTGGTCATTTTGGACCAAGTACCCATCAAGACAGGACCAGCTACGGGGATGAATTGAACGATTGATTTCTTCAAGGTTCTCTCCACTAGACTTTGGCTGAGCAGACTTGCTTTTTCTAGTAAGATTTGCCGGGGAGCATCAGAAAGATCCCTAAGATTGTTTTGTAGGAAAGACAAATTGGTGTTGCCACCAAATGCGGCGATGGGGATGTCCAGTAAAAGGTCTTTATTGATGAAACTTTCCTTTCCATAAGCACAACCCAAATCGTAAATCATATCCATTTGATTTCCAAAATTCAGCAACAACTCGGGGAGGGCGCTAAGTATCCCAAAAGGGCCAGGGACAATCGCAGCAGCAGTAGCCAGAAGACGATTTCTTTTGGAATAGTATTGAATGATTTGATCGATTTCTTGGCTAGACAATTGACTATTGTCGAGATCCATCTTTCTTTCGGCAAAAGACTTTTCCATCACTTGAAAAAGGCCATCACACAATTCATTTTTGATTGCAGCAATGTCGATGACCTTGCCCTTCTTCATATTGAATTTAGAGAGATCACGAAATTTGGACAGCATGGCTTGATCTATTTTAAGCAAGGAGCAATGGGAAATCAATCATAAAACGAAATGAAGTTATTAAAAAAAAGAAGAAATGAATGCGGATAAAAAGAAATAGCTTGAAAACTGGAAAGAAGTACGATCATTTCACGGTTTGAAGGAGCTGTTCGATGGATTCCATGAAGGCATCGACCGCTTGCGCTTCCGTTCCGTCGGCAAAAGCTCTGATGTGGCCCTTGGGATCGATCAATAGTATTTTCCCAGAGTGATAAATGCCACCCGGTTCTTCCTCATCTGCTCTGACGGAAATGAGGTATTGCTCTGCCAAGTTCCAGATGACTTCTCGCTCACCAGTTAGAAAGTGCCAGCGCTCACTATCCACACCTATGTTCTCTGAGAATTGATGGAGTCGTTCGACGTTGTCTCTAATTGGATCGAGGGCAAAAGAAACGAATTTTAGTCTTTTTTCTGTTTCAAATTGATCGTAAACCCTCAGCATTTGGGTTTTTACTTTTGGACAGATGGTTGGGCAATAGGTATAAAAGAAATCGGCAATGTAAATATAGTCCGACAGTTCTTCATTGCAGATACTGGTGCTGTCTTGATCCAATAGGCTAAATGCAGGGATACGGTGATAAAGCGTATCTCCATCGACAACATCGTGGAAGCCAAGGTAGGGGAGAGGTGGGGCTTTTGGATCGTTACAAGCCAGCAAAATACTCATCCCAAGTAGGTATAAAAGAGGAGGGACTTGCATCAACTGGCTGAATAGCGAACACTTCATCTGGAAATCATCGTTCATATTTTTCATAACCCATATCTTCTAGTTTTTCATACTTTTTGGCAACACCTGCCGCCAAGTCCGTTTTATAATCAAGCATTTTATTGACCAGCGCCTCATCAGCTGTCCCCAAGATTTGCGCCGCCAGGATACCCGCATTTTTAGCGGCATTGAGGGCAACTGTAGCAACGGGGACGCCATTGGGCATTTGCAGAATGGACAATACTGAATCCCAACCATCAATGGAATTGGACGATTTGATAGGGACACCAATAACTGGCAGTGGACTCAAAGAGGCTACCATTCCTGGTAAATGGGCTGCCCCACCTGCCCCGGCAATAATTACCTTGATGCCCCTTTGATGTGCGTTTTGGGCAAACTGAAAGAGGCGTTCAGGAGTTCGGTGAGCGGAAACAATGGTCAGTTCGAAATCGATGGAAAGCGTCTTGAGTAAATCGGCAGCTTGCCGCATGACTGGGAGGTCAGAATCTGACCCCATAATGATACTTACTTTGCTTGGACTCATGCCTTAATGTTTAACGTAGATTGAATGAATTTGGCTTTTTTCCTGGCAGCTTCCAGATCGGTGTCGAGGATGGTGGCATGTCCCATTTTTCTAAAGGGTTTCGTCACGGTTTTACCATACAAATGAAACTTGGCGCCTTCGACCGACATGCAGGCTTGAATGCCCTCGTAAATGGTAGGCCCCGTATGTCCCTCGGCACCCAAGAGATTGATCATTACCGAAGGAGTGTTCATCTGGGTAGACCCCAAGGGAAGATTTAAAATGGCTCTGAGGTGTTGCTGAAATTGAGAGGTGACGCAGCTGTCGATGGTATGGTGGCCACTGTTGTGAGGACGGGGAGCCACCTCATTGATTAACCACTGTCCCTCCTTAGTGAGGAAGAGTTCGACCGCCAATAAGCCACAAATTCCGAATGCTTCAATGACGGATTTGGCCAGGGTTTGTGCCACTTCTGACTGGCGATTACTGATATCCGCCGGGCAACTTAAAAATTCTACCAGATTAGCTGTCGGGTGGAATTCCATTTCTACGGGTGGAAAGGCCTCAATTTGGCCCGCCTCATTTTGTGCAACAACTACTGCAATCTCTTTGTGGATATCCACGAGTGGTTCGACAATACTTGGGGCATCCATCATTTTGCCCAGATCTTCCTGACTCCGAATGACAGCGACCCCCTGACCATCGTAGCCTGCCTTTCGCGTTTTTTGTACAAAAGGCAAACGAAGCACTTTCGCTTTGATGGCCTGATGAATGGCCACTGCATTTTCATAAAATTCAAAAGGTGAAGTTGGCAGTTCATGTCGTTGGTAAAACTGTTTTTGCAAGCCTTTGTCCTTAATGATTTGCAATTGTTTTGGGTCGGGATGTACGGTTTTGCCTTCTTTTTGGAGTTGGATCAATGCCTCTGTATTGACGTGTTCAATCTCTACGGTCAAAATATCTACTTCTTGACCAAATCGATAGACATCATCGTAGTCTTTGAAACTTCCACTAAAAAAACGAGTAGCGACTTGGCCGGCCGGAAAATCTGGGGCGGCGTCTAAAATATAGATAGGGCTTTGCCAATTGTGTGCTGCTAAAGCCAGCATTTTACCCAACTGGCCACCTCCGAGGATGCCTATTTTTTTTGTATTCATTGCGCAATTGATGGTCTTGAACGGAAATTTAGACGCATGTCTCTTGGTTTTGATAGCCATTGGTCACTCGCTAAAAATCCGCAGTTAAAATCAATCGCGAAAATAGTATTTTTTCCATAAAAAAAGCCCCCCACCGCCGGAGCAATGAGAGGCCGTCCCAAAAACTGATTTTAAATAACTTAAAACAGCTTTTGTTTAACACACAATCACCTAATTCTTACTATTTATCGAGATAAATAATTGTCGACGTTTG
>JBCCSR010000035.1:0-14267 GCA_039199865.1 Bacteroidota bacterium | reverse complement strand
TTTGTAAGCTTGCATCCCTGCAATGTAATCGAGGGCAGCTTGGGAACGAATGTTCAAATCATCAGTCTTTACATTGGTATGGGCCAATTCGGCCTCCCATTGCCCAGTTTCCACCAAATAATTGGCCTTCATCCAAGGATGATAACTGCGCGAACGTTTACTGGATTCATCGTTGATATAGCCATTGACTTCTTCTAATAGACGAGCGGCTTGATCGAACTGGCCCTTTTGTAAATGGCCGTACATCCGCCAATGAATGGCATGATAACTACGGGCATCTCCTCCCAAACCTTTTTCTTCCATGCGTTTGATGCTCGCATCCCAAGAGGCGATGTTGCAGTTGACCACTTCATCCCACATACCTACCGCCACGTAAATGTGAGAGGGCATATGTAAGGCATGAGCCGCATCAGCAGCGACTTTCGAATAGCTATTGGCCGCGTTGAGGGCCAAGGAAGCATGTCCGGGGTCATCGTAAGAATGGATTAAATAATGTAAAGCGCCAGGATGATTGGGATTGACCTCAATGACTTTCTGGGCAATCGACGCACCCTTTTCATAAGCGATATCATCTCGCCCAACGGCTACGGCACCTAAGCAGGAAAGGGCATAAAATGAGGCGATCTCCTGATTTTCTGGATATTTCTTATACAAATTGGCCAAAAAATCTGAGTACTGACGGTCGCGGTCCTTCTTCTTTCCATCACCGTATAAAATTTCTACCGCTCCCAGAAAATCTTTTTCGAGAGCGGTGGCGGCCAATGCTTTTCGCTCCTCAGGACTCGCAGCCAATTTCGCCAAAGCAGCCTGTCCTTTCTCATAATCTTGTTGTCGCCACAAAGGATGATTGTAGGTCATTGCCTCTCCCCAATAACTCATCACAAAAGTAGAATCGGTGGCCTGTGCCTTCAGAAAGGCTTCCCGAGCATCTTCGTATTCAAAATTGTGCATCAACAAAAGACCACGGGTAAAATGAGGAATGGCTGCCTCCGAACCAGTAACCTGGATATCAATGATACCTAGTTGCTCTTCTTTTTGGCTAAGATTGGAAGAAGGGCCCGCTGGTTGGTCATTTTTACAGGCAAAATGCAAGGTGCAAAATAAAAAAATACCGGGGAGAAATAATTGGATGAATCGCATGATGAGCAAAGGTTAATTGAGCAATAGAGCATCTAAATTAACCAAAATCTTGTAAAAGCGGTTGTTTCTTTCGCTTTATGCGCCGCTAGCACTCCCCTCAATCAATGACCAAAATGATACCGCAAAGTAAAATTGACCACTTTGCGATCCCAACGGCTTTCCATCGTCAAATTCGTATCGCCATAATGGACATCTCCGTAGAAAAAGCGATTGAGCAAATTATCAATGCTAAGGCCAAGCGACAATTTATTGTCCAATAATTTTCTCTCAAAGCCCAAGTTCAAACCATACATCGGTCCAAAATTGATGAGGCCGTCTTGTCCACCCGTGGTGTAAAAACCATTGATTTCGGTGTTGATCTTCCCCGGTAAGGGGAAGCGAACTTGTAGAAAAGTAGAAAAGGTCCAACGACGAAAGCGATAATCCGTTTCTCTCAATCTGGTGTTTTGGTAGCCCTCATTGTACAACATAAAGCCACCATAACCACCAATCCCAGGGAGTATATCCAAGGGAAAAAACAAAGTCCCTCCAATTTTATCATAAGATTCCAAATTGCCCGTGTAAGAAGAAAGGGCTTTGGTGACTGGGTTTTGCTCGACGAGATTGGTAATAACGTCATTGGTACGAGTATATTCCAAGCTGAAAAAAGGGTGCCGATCATAAGTCAAATTCAACTTGGCACTGTGGGTAAATTCGGGTTTCAAATTGGGGTTTCCTCTTTGCTGAGTGAGGGGATCAAAATAGATGACATAAGGGTTGAGGGCCGCATAATCTGGGCGCTCAATTCGATAACTGTAGGCAAAAGAAAGTCCCAATTTAGTATTTAAAGGGCGATAAATACTTGCGCTAGGAAAGAAAGATGCAATCCGACGCGTACTGACAGAATCGATGCTTATGGCTTCCCCTTGGGCAAAGCTGTTTTCGTAACGAAGTCCCAAAACACCTTCCCATTTCCCCAATTTGACATTGAGCTTTCCGTAAAGCGCAGCAATGTTTTCTTCAAATCGGTAATCATTTTCGCTTCTATTTTCGCTACCCCAATGTGGACCCAGCGCATTGTCAAAATACAGGGTATTGCGGAGCGCTGCGCTGCTCCATTTTGCCCCCAATTGAATTCCCAGATTTTCGTTGAACGGCTTGGTGTAATCGGCTTTCACCGCATAAACGTTATTCTCTCCCGATCCTCGATTGCTCAGCGCTCCAAAATCATCCTCCAGTCTGTTGAAATCCTGGGTTTGAATGAAGGCCGTAGAGTTTTGCTTGAGATGAGCATAATTGGCATCAATATTCAGTGTTTGCCCCAACGTGTCGATTGCAAAAGAATAATAGGATTCCCCTCCGTAACGCGTCGATTGATTGGTGGCAGTGTTGATCGTTTCCAAATGAGCAAATGGCATGGTCCCCACGTCGATTCTAGTCTCATTGCCAAGTTGACGATTGTTATTGGAATGACTGGTTTGTAGACCAAAACCTAGTTGATGACGAGCACTGAGCGTCCAATCCAATCCCAAATTCGCTCGATACGTTTGGGGTAGATTGGGTTGATCATTAAAGGAGCTAAAAGTGTAGCCATCAACTACACGATTCAAGATCAAATATTCCTGCTGGCTGTTGTTGCTGTAGCCTGCACCACCATGTAATTGAAGTGCACCGCGACGATTACTAATAGAAATCCCCGTATTGCTTCGCCAGTGCTCCCCTTTTCCGAGGCCGGTCTGAAGAGTACCATTCCAACCGTAGCGTTTGTCCTTTTTGGGGATAATGTTGATAATGGGACCTGCTCCGTTGGCTGCAAACTCGGCGCCGGGCTGATGAATCAATTCAACCCGTTCAATATTATCTGCGGGCAATTCATTTAGCAGAGATTGAACATCTAAATACTGAGTAGAACGACCATCGATGAGGATAATCGGATTCGTATTGCCAGCCAAGCACAAACGACCATTGATCACCACCATTCCAGGTACTTTCTTTAGTAAATCCAGTAAACTGCCATTGAGTCCAGTCAAACTTTTACCAACATTCAAAATCATTCGATCTGCTCTTTGTTCCAAAAGTGGTGTTTTTGCCACTACTTCGATAGCAGACAAAGTATGCATTTCTTCTTCCAGGTCGAGTTTCAAGACAGGGGAAGGGTGGCTAGAATGAAGAGCAAAAGGATCGGTCACCAAAGCGGTATATCCCAACATCTCCACTTGAATTTCATATTGCCCCGCTTTGTCTACGGCAAATTGAAATTGGCCTTGCGCATCCGTAATTGCCCCATCAATTAGGGTGGACTGGTCTGCTTCGTACAACATCACCGTAGCGAACTCGAGAGGCTCACCTGTCTCATTTCGCACCTTTCCCTGAACACCAAATTGAGCACTGAGGGTGGGGATACCAAGGAAAATAGTACCCCATAAAAGAAGAAAAGCAGATCTAGGAGATCTAGGAGAGAGATTAGCCTTTGAGAAAGATCGTGGGAAGAGATGAATCCAATAAAACGGCTTTTGCAGGATTTGGGGATCTATCATTTTTATATTCTTTTGGGTGCGACTCAATGATAGAACAAAATTAAGTGGAAAATGGTCGGGTGCAGCGTACTATTTAATCAGATAAGTGGACCAAATATTCTCCTGGGTGGATTCATTAGTAAAAGAGGTGGACTATTTTGACCGGACTTTGTTAGCCAGTAAAAATCAAAGAGGAGGGATTGCAATAAAATAGGAAAGCGGCTTCACCAATGATGAAGCCGCTTTTTTGCTGTGGTGGGCGATGAGAGATTCGAACTCCCGACCCCCTCGGTGTAAACGAGGTGCTCTGAACCAACTGAGCTAATCGCCCTATTTTGCCGAAGCGATTGCAAAGATATGATCTTGAACAAAAGGAAACAAGTCTTTTGAAAAAAAATTTTATCGAAGGGGAAATTTATCAAAGTAAGCGCTACAAAAATATCTTGCCCCCTAAAATCGTTATGCTTATCTCTTAAATATATTATCTTCACACTACATATATGCACACCAAGCAGGCACCTATTACTTCAACTGGCACTTCGCCACAAGTCAAACCTTCTTTTATGAAGCGAATGCTCAAAAGATTATTGTTCGGCTTTGGGTTCATTTTCGGCCTGATGCTGCTGACAGCAGTAATTATTGCTGCTTTTTTCGAAAAACAAGTAGGCGAGCGACTGATTACGGAGATCAACAAGCAATTGGAGGCGAAATTGACCATTGAAGAATTTGACCTTTCCCTTTTATCGGGCTTTCCCAAAGCTTCTGCCAATTTGCGGAAGATCAACTTGGAGGATAGTATGGAAGGCACTTTATTGGAAGCCGATAATTTATCTTTTCGCTTTGGTCTGTTGAGCCTTTTTACGTCCAAATTGAAAATGCATTCTGTGGTCATCCAGGATGGTGCACTATTCATTCGCATCAACAAACGGGGAAAAGCCAATTACGATATCCTCAAGTCCAGTGGAGCATCAGTCGATAATGCCGGTAGTGATCTGGCACTGACCTTGGAAGAAGCCGTTTTGGAAGACGTGGAAGTCATTTATGTTGACGAACGATCCAAGCAGGAAATGAAGTTTCAGGTATCAGAAGCGGCCGCATCTGGCGAATTTTCCAGCAAACAATTTTCCCTGAATAGTTTTGCCAGTATGAGATCTGATTTTGTCGAATTGGCAGATGGGCGATACCTAGCGGGCAAAGATTTGGTCTATGATGCCAAAGTTAAAGTAGACTTCACCAACGGTCGTTATGAGTTTGAAGATGTAGATGTTGGGGTGGAATCCAACATGTTTAAAGTCGACGGAGTTGTCGAACATCAAGGTAAGAATACCGATTTTGACCTACAGCTCAGTAGCAACGAAGGCAGCCTAGAAACCATGATTGGCATTCTTCCCGAAACGTATCGTCATTATCTGAGAGGACTAACCAGTAGAGGGACTTTTCTCATCAATGCCACGGTGAAAGGTCGTTTGAACGAAAAAGAAGTGCCCAATTTGAAAGCGGACTTTAGCCTAAAAAATGGACGCATCAGTGGTCCCCGCTTACCCAATTCCCTAAAGGATGTCACCTTCACCGCTTCTTTCAATAATGGAAAAAAAGGATCGACTAAGAATGCCGTGTTTGAAATTTCCAATTTCAAAGGATATTTCAATCGCGAGTTAATTCAATCCAAGTTGAAGATCGTCAACCTGGATGATCCCAATATCGATTTCACTATTGACGGTGTGCTCCCCTTATCCTCGGTCTATACCCTTTTGGAAAATCCAGCCATTAGCGATGGAGATGGAGAAATTGAAGTCAAAAATTTTCGTTTGAAAGGACGCTACAAAGATATGATCAGTCCCAGTCGAATTGGTCGAGTCAAAAACTCGGGCGTTTTAGAATTTGATGATGCTGAGTTGACCATCAATGGTGAAAACATGTTGGTTGACAAAGGGCTGTTCAAGCTGCAAAACAATAGTCTGACGATGAAAGACATTCAGTTGGAAGGGGCGGGAAGTGAAATCGAACTCAACGGAAAATTCATCAACGTTCTCCCGGTCATCTTTGCCGATGAAGCCAACAGCAAGCAGGCTGAGCTGAAGTTCCAATCAACGCTGGAGGCGCCCAAGCTCGATATCGACCGTTTGATTGCCTTGGTTGAAATGCCAGTTACTCAAGACGAGTTTACCGCTAAAGGGGTGACGGATTCCTTGCAAGTTGCGGCATCCAAGCAATGGCAACAAATTACTCGCTTTTTGAAAGGGACCTTCCAGGCAAAAGTCGATCGCTACAACTACAATTTGATTCAGGGGAAAGATTTTAGTGGAAGTTTGGAGTTCATCAATAATGAAATGTTGCTCAAGGGCAACACGCATGCCATGAAAGGCAAGTTCAACCTCGATGGAAAAGTATTTTTTGAAGATCGGCCATCGCTTAAAGCCAAAGTAATCTGTGAAGATATTGACCTACGCGAATTCTTTCGCCAGGCCGAAAACTTTGGTCAAGCGTTTTTGCAATACAAACACCTCAACGGCGACCTGTTGGCCAAATTGGCCATCAATGCTTACTGGGCTGAAGATGGTACCTTTCTCGACGATCAACTCCGGGTTTTTGGTGACATCAACATCGACAACGGTGAACTCATCGGTTTTCAATTACTAGAAGACTTTGGAAACTACATCAAAATCCAGGACCTTCGCCACATCAAGTTTGTGAACATGCGCAATTGGTTGGAAATTAGAAAAGGAAGAATCTACCTACCAGCCATGTTCATCCAAACCAATGCCGCCAACATGACGGTAAGTGGACGACACAGTTTCAAAAATAATTTTGAATACAATATCAAAGTCAATGCTGGACAAATTTTCTTTAGCAAGTTTAAAAAATACAATCCAGACAAGCGCCCTAAAAAAGCCAAAAAGAAGGGTTGGTTTAACCTCTACTATCGAACCTATGGCAACATCAATAATTACCGAACTAAGTCGGATCGCAAGCGCGTAAAATCTAACTTCAAACAAAGCGATCATCGAAAAAGAGAAATTCAGGCCGCGCTGAAAAAGGCCTTCGGCGATATTGATTTGTTTTACGAGCCTAGCGACTGGAAAGACGAAAACGAAATTCCAGAATATCCCGAAGAAGAAAGCGACGATGATCCCGAGTTTTTAGAAGGTTTCGAGGAAGAAGAAGAGGAAGACTTTCTCGAAATGGATGCACCAAAAACAGAAGATCCAAAGAAAGCCCCCAAGAAAGATCCGAAAAAGGATCCCAAGAAAAAAAAGAAAAAGAAAATCCCCGAGCCGGATATCGAAGAAGATGAGTTCATCGATTTTGGTGATGGCAATGGTGGATAATTCTATCCTAAATGTCCAGATATTTGGAAGAACAAATGCGATCATTAAATCCTCCTAGATCGGGAAACTCTTGTAAAAATCCGTTGCCCGTAATGACCCGCTCCAATCCCTGAAAGGAACGGTTGTCATACAAAGCATAGCGCAAACCTTTGGGCAAATGGACTCTGATGGAAGATACTTGATTTTCGTAGTCCATCTTTTGAACAAAAATTTGACGGTAATCTGCAATAGCTGTATCATCGGCCTGAACACCCAATAATTTGAGACAACGTCCTTTGAAATTTTTGTGTTGATACAATTCAATCGTTGCTCCTTCCAATTGGGTCAACTCTGGATCGGAGGCCATCAAGGGGGGATCAAATTCGGCAAAACGCAGCATGCTTTTTCGGCGCCAATGGTGTCCACTATACATACTCACCCGCCCACCCCTACTCACAAAAACGCCTCCTGCGGCTCCCATATCGTAGAAGTTTTTTCCATTACCAAAGGTTCTTTTGCCCACCTGCAAAATATCCATGGCCAAAAGTTGGGGGGTATTGCTCACGGTCGTCTCTGCTCTGAGTCGTATCTCAAATAAATAGGCGTAATTGACACCACGAATAACGGGAGCTAGTTTTTGCGTGTTGCCCGTTCCAATGATGTAAATCAGATGGCCTTGTTGTACAAAAGAAATGCCTTGAAAACTCGGTTCCTTCTTATTTCGATTGCGAATTCTTTGGTAATCAAAGCGGAGGACATGCTTGAAATAAGTAGAAGTAATATCGGGTTGATCCGAGAGGTAAAAATCAAAGTGATGGCCAGTATCTTCCGTCCAAACCGCACAGAGAAAATGCCCGTTGGGCAGACGAATCAAAGCAGCTGCCCCTGCTTTTTTATTGGGACGGAAAATTTCATTTTGGTATTGAATGGGCTGAGTAGGATTTTTCATATTGAGAAACAGAATCCGCGAGCCAAGTCCATCTCCTTCGAGCGGAACCACCAGAATATCGCCACAAATCGAAATCCCTCCCGCATGCCAATACGCCTCATCGTCTAACAAAATAATGGCCTCCAAAATATCTTTTCGGTCGGGTATACTTTTTCGAAGGAGATTGGTGCCAATGGGTTCTGTTTTTCGACCATGGCTACCCAATCGAGTAATAAATAAATTGGAACAGCCACTCTTCTTGGAGCCTCCCGAGAGCACGACGTGCTTGCCATTGTTCAAACGCTGAATGCCCTGAAAATGATTATTGGTAATCCGCTTGTATTCTTTTTTTGGAAAAGCATCATTGTCCCCAACCGCGATGAAATGTGGCTGGTCGTGCCAATTGTAAAAATCAAATAATAGATTCCTTGTTTTTGGATTGGTATAAGATGCTCGCGGCAACTGAAAAGCAAAAGCCTTAGGAATGGCCTCCCGAGGATCAGTGCCAACTTGTTGCACACTTTGGGCACTCCCACCTTCTAGGGCGGAAGCTATTTCCTGAACACTAGAGTCATCGGGAGTAAAATCTCTTGGAAAGTAACGAGGGCGAAAACCTGGAAATTCAATCATATTCTCTAATTTTTTAGCGATTTCTAAACAGAAAATTGACCAACACCTCAACGTAAAGTGCTGACACATTATTCGAAAATAGAATGGATGGTCACTATAGATTGTCAAATATGGAATTAACCTAAATCCGCTTTTTAGAGATAAGCGCTACCAAGCTAAAACTGAAAAAGCGGTACAGAAAAATGACGATCGAAACTAAAATGTTTTTCGATAATCGTTGCCAATCAATATTGTCTTACCCCTTTATCCTGATTTTCCGGAGTTTGTTACTGAAAAGATGCAATTTTTGGAAATTTTAACAGAATGCAATCGTCAAGAGCGGATACATCGCCAAACCCATCCCAACTGAAGCAAATGGATATTGACCTTACGATGGGGATTCGATACAGCAAAGAAAATGAGATGCTTTTTTACGAAGCAATCAACAAGTATGGTCTAATACTTTAAACAAACATTTTTGGCTTCCGTAAAAAAGCGAAGCGCTTCTAATCCTCCCTCCCGACCGACTCCAGAGTTTTTGGTTCCACCAAAAGGAGTTCTCAAATCGCGAAGCAACCAACAGTTGACCCACACAATGCCACTTTGCAGTTGCTCGGCGACGCGGTTGGCCTTGGCGACATCTTTGGTCCAAACAGTGGCCGACAAACCGTAATCCGTAGCATTCGCGTAGGCAATGACCTCCTCTTCTGTATCGAAAGGAGTAATGCTCACAACCGGACCAAATATCTCTTCCTGAATGGTTCTGGAATCTTGCGATAATCCTTCAATCACTGCTGGACGTAAAAAATACCCATGCTCAAATTCTCCCTTCATCTCTACTGGTTCTCCTCCACACAAAATCTGGCCTCCTTCTACTTCCGCCAGGGCCAAATAGCTCATCACTTTTTCCATATGAGCCCGCGAGGACAAAGCCCCCATATCGGTGATGGAGGAGAAGGGATCTCCCACTTTGAGAAACTGAGTCCTTTTGACCAATTCCTCCCGGAAGCGCTCATAGATGCTTCGCTCGACGTAAATACGAGAACCACACAAACAGATCTGTCCATTATTGGAAAAAGAAGAGCGCAGTGTATCCACAATCATTTGGTCAAAATCGCAATCTGCAAAAATGATATTGGGATTTTTTCCTCCCAATTCTAAGGAGATTTTTTTGAACATTGGCGCCGCAATCTTAGCAATTTGCTTTCCGGTTTGGGTACCTCCAGTAAAAGAAATGGCTTTGATTTTAGGATGTTCCACAATGGCTTGTCCAGCCTTTTGCCCCAAACCATGGACGATATTGAGTACTCCTTCCGGTAAACCCGCCTCCATACATGCCTTAGACAACATGTAGGCCGTCATCGGGGTAATCTCCGAAGGTTTGGCCACTACGCAGTTGCCGGTAGCCAATGCGGGAGCAATTTTCCAAGTAAATAAATACAGGGGTAAATTCCAGGGAGAAATGCATCCGGCCAACCCAAGGGGCTGTCTTAAAGTAAAATTGATGGCTTTGCCCTCCATGTGATGTGACTCGGAAGAAAAGTGCAGAATAGCCGTCGCAAAAAAACGAAAGTTTTGGTGTGCTCGGGGAATGTCTACACTCCTGGCAAGAGCAACTGGCTTACCCGAATCAATACTTTCTGCACGGGCAAAGGCCTCTAGATTTTGTTCGATGATATCTGCAATCCGCATCAGAATGCGAAAGCGTTTTTGCAAGCCTATTCTTGACCACTCGGGGAAAGCACGCTCCGCAGCTTCCACTGCTTTTTGTACATCATTGGTATCCGAATCAGGGATGTGCGCATAAACTTTTCCGATTGCTGGATTGTAGTTGTCGAGGTATTCACCAGAATCAGCAGGCACTAAACGACCGTCGATGTAATTTTTGATGTACTTATCAGGAGACATAGTAGGGCATTGGGTTTTGTGGATAATGAGCCATTATCCAGATCATTCGGGCAGCTAAATTAACGAAAATTTGCTTACTTCAAGAGGGGGGGATCAAAACGTTCCGTCTGATTCTCGGTACAGTACGGCCAACACCGTTTGCCCTACGGCCCTTAACGTTCGTTTGTCAATCACATCCATATCATCGTTGTGGGTATGCCAATAGTCTCCAAAACCGGTAGAAGAACCTTCCGGTCGGTTGATGATATCAATGGTGGGAATTCCGGTCAAGCGATTGATAAATAAATGATCGTCAATAATCATTCTGGTTTTGTCGTCCACAAAATAGTTGCCATAGCCCATGTTCTGCCCTAATTTCCAGACCTTATCCATGACACCAGGAGCAAAAGACATAGAAGTTTCCTCCTTTGTAAAACGGGCATTTTTTGAGCCAACCATATCGAGTAGAATACCAAATCGTGCTTTATAGCCTTTTACGTGTGGATTGCGGCTCCAATGCTGAGAGCCCAAACACCAACTATTGATGTCCTCCGATTGGCTTTCACCGTAGTCTTCGGCATCGAAGAAAATGATGTCTATTCCCAGATCAATCGGATGTTTCTGCAAAAGTCGAGCAACTTCTAGCAATACACCAACCCCACTTGCTCCATCATCTGCTCCCAGTACCGGTTGGTTTTGGTACTGGGGATCTGGGTCATAATCTGCCATGGGACGCGAATCCCAATGAGCGGCCAGTAAAATGCGATTGCTGTGTTCCGTATTGTAAGAACCGATGATGTTGGTTGAATTCAGTTTGACGCCAGTATAAGCGGTGGCTACAAAATCTTGTTCGATCACCTTGGCGCCAAAATTGCGGAGTGATTGGGCCATCCAGTTTTTGCACTTGGTATGTGCTTCAGAATTGGGTACTCGCGGTCCAAATTCAACTTGCCGATTGACGTAAGTATAAGCAGAGTCTCTTTCAAACTTGGGAACGACTGCACGTTTTTTTGCCTTTTTGGTCTCTTTTGCCTTGGGCTGAGGGGCATCTTGACAAGCACAAATCAATAATAAGATACTTAATATAGGCCAGAGTCGATTCATTATAGATTGAATTCTGATGGTTAATCTGTGTTTTTAATTTCTTCCTTTTTCGGCGATGCAAGGGTTATTTCGCAAAGCAATATCCTGCCTGGATCATTTCTTATTCCTTCGACCAAGTTGTTCCGTCCTTGCCATCTTTGAGTTGGATACTCAGTTCTTTGAGGCTATCGCGAATTTTATCTGAGGTCGTCCAATCTTTGCTAGTTCTGGCATTCTGGCGAAGTTCAATGATCAACTGCATCAAACCATCGGCAATTCCTTGTCCATTCCCATTGCTGCCCGCGTCCATTTCATTTTTCAGGCCAAAGATGTCAAAAATAAAGGCCTTAAAACTATCCTGCAATCGTTGGAGAGTAGCGGCGCTTAGCGCCGAAAAGGACAAATGTCCATCTTTTAGGCCATTGATTTTAGGGACCAATTCGAATAAACGTGCCATGGCCATTGGTGCATTAAAATCATCACTCATTTGTTCGAACGCCTTATCGAGAAGGGCATTGATTTCTTGGTCTAGGGCATCGGCTTGTCCACCTCCGGGATGATTCATGCCTTGTAGAATGGCATTGGCCTCCATGAGTCGTCGATATCCTTTCTCTGCGGCTTGCAGCGCATCATCGGTAATGTCCATCGTACTGGCATAGTGCGCTTGCAACATAAAGAAGCGAATCACCATGGGGCTGTAGCCCTTGCTGACGTGTGGACTCTCCCCGGTAAACAATTGATTGGGCGTAATGGTATTGCCATCGCTCTTGGCCATTTTTCGGCCGTTCATCAACAACATGTTAGTGTGTATCCAATAATTGGCGGGAGCGCAATTGCAGGCTCCGAAGTTTTGAGCTACCTCATTTTCGTGGTGAGGAAATTTAAGATCATTTCCTCCCCCGTGAATATCAAAGTTTTTCCCTAAATATTTGGTACTCATCGCAGAACATTCCAAGTGCCAACCAGGAAAGCCAACCGACCAAGGAGAGTTCCAACGTAGGATGTGATCTTCGGATGCTTTCATCCAAATGGCAAAATCCGATGGATGATTTTTTTCGCCTTGATTTTTTAGATTGTCACGAGATTCTGCCATGAGATCATCAATCTTTCGACCAGACAACTGTCCGTAACCTTTTCTCTCTTTGGCAAATTTGATGGTATCGAAATAAACGGAGCCATTTTTCTCATAGGCAAAACCATTATCGAGAATCTGTTGAACCATTTCAATTTGTTCAATGATGTGTCCCGTTGCCCGTGGCTCTATGCTGGGAGGAAGGGTATTGAAAATGCGCATCATATCGTGGAAGCCCAAAGTGTACTTCTGTGCCACCTCCATGGGTTCCAGTTTCGCGAGTCGAGCTCCTTTCGCCATCCGATCTTCACCATCATCCGTCAAATGTCCAACATCGGTGATGTTGCGCACATAACGCACCTCGTAACCAAGATGCTTCAAATAGCGATACATGACATCAAAGCTGACAAAGGTGCGACAATTTCCTAGGTGAACATCACTGTATACGGTAGGGCCACATACGTACATGCCCACAAAACCTTCGTTGATCGGTTCGAAAAGTTCTTTTTTTCTGCTCAGACTGTTGTAGATATAAAGTTCATTTTTCATGCGGCAAAATTAAACATTTTAAATAGCTAGTGAAAAACTTTGGACAAGTTCGTTGGGATATTATCAACCCAATAATTGATTTGTTCCTGAAAATTCAATGCCAGTTCAACAGATCAATGCTCTCATCGTCAATTTCGCCAATGAATCCTGCTTTTAACTGGATAATGATCAGAAAAGTTTCGGCGCATAATCCGATGCTCTAGTATTTCAATTTGGGGGTCCGTTAAGATATAATCAATCCTCAAAGCGGGGATTTTTCCGGCATAAGTTGTTCCAAAGCCTCGACCTCTAACTTTAAAGGCATCTTGTAAGGATTGGCTAACGATTCGATAGACGTAAGAAAGCGGCGTTTCATTAAAATCTCCGCATACCACCACGGGATGCGGGCTCTTTTGAATGTGCGCAGCAACCTGTTTGGCTTGCCTAGCCCGCACGCTACTCGCCTCCTTAAATTTTCCGATGATCCTTTTTAGACTAAACCAAGTTTGTTTTTCCTGAATCTTTCCTTCCGCAACTACATCAATTGCGTCGGGATCAATTCCTGAAGATTGGAGATGAATGCTGTAAATGCGGAGTACCTTTCCCGGACTAAATTCAATATCAGCCCAGACCGCAGCGTTTACGGATTTTCCAAAATCGAGCCGACCTTTATCTAGAAAGGGATAATTAGAATGGATACTTGCCGACTGACGTCGAATGGAGTGATTGTAGGGAAAAGCAATACTGTCCAGGGTGTTCAAGGTAATTCGATGCAATTCTTGAGCACAAAACACATCCACCTCTTCACTTTTCAACCAACGGGTGATTTCCTGGAAACGCTTTGACTTTTCCTGGGTATCTTTACCAGAACTCACGTAACGAAAATTTTGTACGTTGTAGCTTAAGATGGCCAAACTCTCTTCGGGAATGCTCGTAGGGTGACTGCTCCAACCCAATGTTGAAGTAAGATGTCCCCAACCCATGATAATACAAGCCAACGAAAGCAAAAAGTTTTTTTTCTTCAGCACCAACCAAAACAGAACGAAGAGTAGGTTGAAAAGCAATAGCCAGGGATAGATCAGGCCAAATAGGGAGACTTGCCAGAAGTCTTCGGGATTTACATAAGGAGAGAGATAGGCAAGAAAGGTCGCAAAAATGAGAATGACGTTGAGCCACCTAAAGAGATTGACAAAGCGCTGCACGTGAATAATCAGTTT
>JBCCSR010000034.1:0-14310 GCA_039199865.1 Bacteroidota bacterium | reverse complement strand
TTTTGTTTGAGCCCCAATTTTTTTAGAAAGTCTTTTTTCATATTAATTTGGTTTTGATCGTCGCCTATCTCCAAATAATAAAAGGTAAGCAATAATCGCAGTTTTTAAGAAGCCACAAATTTAGCTATTTTTGGCTATTCATACGAGTCCAGAAATTGATATGTTCCCTATTTGTCTATCTTTGTGTGCCGAAGAAAAAAAGGAGTAGAGCATAAACACCTTTACTTGGGGTGATACGTGGATTTTTAAACCAAAAACAGGCTCATTCTGCTTCAGTAAAAGGAGAGATGCCCCATTTGACTGATCAAGGCGATAACTCAAACACCCACTATGAAATTTGAAGATTTTTTATTAGAATTCTCTAGTGATATTGGAAGTCACCAACAGTTTCTGTTCAATGCCCTGGCCACCGCCGCATTGGCTTACCTGCTTGGTCTTTTCTATAGCCGATATGGCAATGCCGTCAGCAATCGAAAGAAGTTTGGTCACAATTTCATGCTGCTGTCCCTGACCACCATGCTGATCATTTACATCGTAAAAAGCTCTATCGCCTTGTCTCTAGGACTGGTGGGCGCCTTGTCTATCGTTCGTTTCCGAGCGGCGATCAAAGAGCCAGAAGAATTGATTTATTTGTTTTTCACCATTGGCATTGGTTTGGGTATGGGAGCCAATCAAGCCATGATTACCTTCATTGCCTTTGCACTGATCATGAGCATCCTGACCATTCGAGCGATGCTATCGCGAAAAGTAGCCATTAAATCGCCGGAAAATATGTTCGTCAGCATCTCTACCAAAAAGTTGAGCGTCGCTGAAATCAATGAGGTGCTCTCGCAAAATTTTGCCTTTATCGAACTCAAGAGAATGGACCAATTTGACGGACAACTCGACCTCTCCTACATCATTGAAACCAACGAAGTCAACGACATTGTCAAAGCTAAAGATCAACTCATCGCCAAATCATCAGAGTTGAATTTCTCTTTTATCGAACAAAGAAATCTAGCCTTGTAAGACGGGTATGGCACTTGGGAAATACATATTAGTGTTGCTTCTGGTACTGCCAACAGTCCTCGCTGCGCAAAACAGTGGAAGGATTGAGAGTGAATACAAACTCAAGGTTCCCCGCGAACAAGCCTCAGCAATCTGGCAATTTCTCAGTGATCATTACGGCCCTCAGGGGATCAAAACTATCGATACCGCATTTCAATCCAACCTATCCGAAGAAATTTTTTACGACCAGTATTTCGATGATGATCAGCAAAGTCTTTACCAACATGCGGCCGGAGCACGTTTCCGCCAACGTTTTGTCAAAGATAGCTTGGTCAAAGAGTTGGTGCAACTCAAATTGCCACTTGGCGATAGCCTGGGCGTTGCCCGACAAGAGATCAAGTTTAACGTATATCGCAAAATCAAAAAGAAAGATCGACAAGCCATGCATCCTTTTTGGCAGCACGTACGCCCCAAAAACCGAGATGAAGTCGACTTGCAATTGGCCAGCTTTAATCTACGCGGCAATGATTTGCGCCCCCAAGTAAAGGTCAAGCAAATTCGCAAGCGAGTGTATGTTAGCGAGCAAGGAGAGGCCTTGATGACCATGACTCTGGATGAAGTCAGTTCTGCCTATTTTCCCTATCCTACTTTCGTAGAACTGGAGCTAGAGCTAAACGAAATTCGCTATACAGAAGGAGATCTCCTGGAAAGAAAAAGAATGGAAGCCATCAATCAGGAATTAAAAGATCAACTCACCCAACGCTTTCCAGAGTTACAACAGGACCAAACGCCCAAGTACAATAAAATGGTCCATCTACTTCGAGGCAACGTGTGGCTATTGCTGTACGATAATTTGATGTACCTCATTCTGGCCCTCTTGGTAGCTTACGCAGCTTTCTTGTTTGGTCAACAATATTTTTCATTGCAAACCAAAGCCGCTTAATATGCAAATAGCCGGACAAAATACGAGGGAGAAAAAAGGACGAAGTTATCTCCCGCTACTAGCAATTCCGGCTTTGCTCGGATTGATGGTCCTGGTATTTATCAATCGGGGAGAACAAAGGGCCGATTTTTTCTGCGATATGGAAACCCTGGCGGAAGGAGGAAGTTATTTCAAATCCAATCGACAAAATTTTACCGGAGGAAAAAACCAGAGTGATGAAAAGGCATTGAGTGGACGGTACTCTGCCAAATGCGATGGCAAAAATATCTATGGCCCCACCATCACCTTGGAACAAATCAACTCTGGCGACATCATCGAAGCGAGTGTCTGGCAACAAACAGATGAAGGCTTTGGGGGATTGGTTCTGCAAGGCATGTGGGGCACCTACTTCAAATCAAAAAACCAGGCAGATAAGGTGCGCAATGGATGGGAACGGCTACGCATTGTCGATACCATTCCCCTGGGCGTAAAAAATGGTAGCATGAAAGTCTATCCTTCCATCACCGCCAAAAGTGGGACCGTTTATTTTGATGATATTAAAATCAAACACCTCAAAAATCGAAAAAGGAAAGACTGGAATACACAGGCCTACCAAGGGCCCAATCTGCAACTTCAGGTCGAAGAAAGGAGCATGAACAAATTAAAGCTCAAGCGTTCGGAAGCATTCGAAATGGGGAATTTGATGGCAAGTAAAAAAGATTTGGTGCCCGCAAAACTCAAAGATGGCCAAGAAGAGATGGATGTCCAAGTTCGACTCAAAGGAGACCTCCTCGATCATCTACAAGGAAAAAAATGGTCCTTTCGCGTTGTTCCCGAAAAAGGACGGGCCTGGAAAGGAATGAAGGCCTTCTCCATTCACAACTCTCGCTCACGTTACCATTTACTGGAATGGATTTTCCACAAAATGTTAGAGGAAGAGGACATTCTAACGACGCAATACGACTTCGTTCAGCTTTCATTAAATGAAGAGCAACTGGGCATTTATGCCTACGAAGAACACTTTGCTTATCCACTGTTGTATCGACAAAAAAGAGAACGCGGTCCAATCATCCGCATCAATGAAGATGGCCTTTGGCAGTATGCATCTAAAGGCTTAAGTGACGAAATGCCCTGGTTTGAAAGCGGACAAATCGAAGCCTTTGAAGGCAAAGAAATTTTGCAGGACGAACAATTGTACCAACAGTTTTTGAGTGGACAAAATTTGATTTACGATTTTATCCAAGGCAAGGGCCAACCCGAGGATTTATTTGATACTGAGCTCTTGGCCAAGTTTATCGCCATTCTCGATGTTTGTATGGCATGGCATGCTTTTGGGGCCATCAACCAACGCTTTTACTACAATGCAATTCTCGGCAAACTAGAACCCATTGGCTATGACGGATTTACGGATGATGGCCATCGCTGGTATCGTCCCCCACTGATTTATGGATCTAAAATCAACTCCAGAGTTTCCAAACGTTTTCGTTTTAGGAATGTCATCCAACATTTCCATTATTACCTTTTTAACGATTACGATTTCACGGAAAAGTATCTGCATTTTCTCGAACAATTTACTGCCGAACCCTACCTCAATGCCTTTGTGGAAAAATACTTATCGGAAATCAAAAGTCGAGAAAAATTTATTCAGCAGGAATACCACGATTTTAAATTTGATAAAAATCAAGTATTCAAAAACGCAAGCGCCATTCGGGAAGTACTTTATCCCTCCGCCAATGTATCCATCAAAGCCTATCGAAACAATGACGGTAGTATTGCGCTAGAAAATTATCATTTTCTTCCAATAGAAATTCTGGGGTTTGGTGATCAAAGTATTCAGTATCGACCGCCAAATCGTTTGATCGTCGAAGCCTACAATGATGAACTTCCCATTCGCCGCTATCAAACTTCCGTAAAAGGAAAAGCAAAGTACGTCTTTTGCAAAACACTGGGCACGCAACAAATACGCAAATTGCCTGTTTTTAAATGGTCTATCCCCCAATCTGGCTTCGCCAAGACGGCAGCGAGAAGGGAAGGCTTGGAAAGTCGAGAAGGGATATTGGTGAGCCCCGATAGCATTGTCTATCTAAAAAAAGGGCAGCATACCATTCGCCGGGATTTGATTATTCCGGAAGGCTACCAATTGCATATTTCCGCGGGGACAGACCTTCTCCTCACGGAAGGCGCTTCGATTGTATCCTATGGTCCACTTTACTTTGAAGGACAGGCAGAGCGCCCCATTCAAATTCGGGCAGATGCTAGTGGGCAAGGACTACTGGTGATTGATGCCAAGGAAAAATCGATGATCCGTCATACCCGATTTAACAATTTAAGTGCAAGAAATAAAGATGGGCAAATTGCAGAGGGTGGGGTCACCTTTTATAAATCTGATTTTGAATGTCATCATTGCCATTTCCGCGATAGCAAAGGAAAGGATGCACTAAACATCAGCCGTGCAACATATTTGCTCCGACAAGTTCGCTTTGAACAATCGAGTGGAGATGCAATTGATGCCAATTTGAGTAGTGGAAAAATGGAAGGTATCGTCGTTGATCGTTGTGGTCGAGATGCGATTGAAGTGACGGGGGGCTACGCGGAGCTGCGCGAGTTGGATATTCAAAACAGCTTTTCCTCCGCACTAAATGGCACCCGCAATGCGAAGGTTGAAGTTTTTGATGGTTTTCGAGCCAGCAATTGTAAATACGGTGTTTCCGCTTCTGATCTTGCTCATCTCCAAATCAACAAAATAGAGCTTAACGAAATAGAGCAGGCATTCGTTGTTTTTCAAAAACTTCCAGAATATGGTTCGGCCCGAGTGGAGGTTAGCGAATATAGCTCGATAAATGTTCAGCAGTTGCATGTTATTGATCAAGCAGCGACCCTTTTGTTAAAAGGCAAAAAGGTCGAAGAAAATTAAAATTCCTATCATGCGTTACGAAAGAAAATACCGAATTGAAGATGCCAGCCTGGGAGAGGTACGCCAGGTCATCCAACTCCATCCTGCCAGTTTTTGTATCGCCTTTCCCGACCGCTACATCAACAGCATTTATTTTGATAATTTTGCTTTTGCGGCCTTACAAGAAAACCTGGCGGGTATCTCTAAGCGGGCAAAATTTCGACTGCGTTGGTACGGAAAGTCACTCGAAAAAGTAGAGAATCCTCAACTGGAAATTAAGATTAAAAACAACTTTACCAATCGAAAAGAAACCAAAGCCTTGCCTTCCTTTTTGTTGCGACCAGGTTTTGATCCAAGTGCCTATTTACAAAAACATGCCAAAGTTAAAGACCGCCTAGTGCCGGTATCCATTGTTCGCTATTTTCGCAGTTACTTTATTTCGCAAGATGGCCAAGTGAGGGCAACGATTGATCGAGAGTTGTGTTATTATTTGTATCAGGGAAAAATGTTGCTCCAACATTCTCCGGTACACGATCCTGCCATCATTCTGGAGGTCAAATACGAAGCAGAACACGACGATCAAGTGGACGCCATTTTTCAAAGTATTCCATTCCGACTGACCAAAAATTCGAAGTACGCCAGCAGCATCAACGCCCATTATTTATAAGCATAAGTCTAAGTTCCTCGTCATTTAACAAGTTTTAACGCTCCCTTTTTCTTTTTAACAAAGGCATAAGTAATAAGCTTGGCCCAAACGAAGTTTGTCTACTGGTCTTTATCCAAAACAATAAACACTTACATTAACGAACCAAAACAACTACTATGAAAAAACCAAGTTGGACGAGCAGCGGCATGGCTGACAAAATGCCATCCCGACTGCTTCGATCAGGTGGCTACTCTCCGAGGAAACCATTTTCCCAAAACCCAATTTTAAAGCAATCGAATCTCAAAGACGAATGGACTCATCCATTGATTCATTCCTTATCTCGGTAGAGTGGCCATCCCAAATTGAAATCTTATCAACCGATTTGAACACCCACCATAGACTGTATTAATTTTTAAATCTCGATTGTTTTTGCACCAATCTAACAAACAAAAAGTGGTGATGTCGCTTGGAGGCTGTGCATTGCCACGACCTCAGTCGTGCGTCAGGAGTTGTTCAATGCTATTGTTTCAGCTCTTGACAATCGACTTTGTGCCTTTGGTAGATAATGTAAAGTTAGAACTTGCTAAGTAAACTACGTCATCCACCCAAGCCCTTCTGATGGCAAATTTCATGAAGATCAATTGACCTCTCAATCTACGCTCCCTACAACTTTGCAACTACTTTTTGTTGTTCAATATTGAACAGCAAATGTCCATTTTCGAACAACTTTTGGCACAACTTTAGACTCCAATACTTATAACCCATTGATTATCAATTAACTGCATCTTTGGCATATCGATTGGTACTAATATGACTTAGGCTTTGTAAATCAAATAACCAAACTTATGTCATTATTCAAAACCAATTTAAAGGTTACTTGGCGCAGACTCAAAAGCAATTGGGGAAGTAGTTTGTTGAACGTGTTTGGCTTGATGCTGGGTGTGCTTTGTTCGATTATCATCTTTCTAACGCTTCAATATGAATTCAGTTTTGATCAACATCACGACAACCATCGTGAAATCTATCGGGTAACCAACAATTACTACTACCCTACGTTTACCATGCATACTGGACATACTCCAGATATCATGGGCGAAGCACTAAAAAATGATTTTCCGGAATTCAAACAAGTCGTTTCCATTCATTCGAGCTTCAATCACAATATTTCCGTAGGAAATCAAATCTTTGAAGCTGACCTACTCTATTGTGATCCAGCATTTATCCAGACCTTTAGTTTTTACAACCAGCCTTCTCAATGGCTGATTGGTGATCCAAATGATATCTTAAAAGAAACCAATAAAACCATTCTCACTCAAAGTTTGGCCGAAAATCTGTTTGGAGAGATCGATGCTGCCATTGGCAAAATCATTACTTTAGAAAATGAGGCAGAAGTGGAAGTAGCAGGGATCGTAAAAGATCCACCCAAAAATACCAGCTACCCATTTGAACAATTGGTTTCCTATGCCACGTTCGATCGCTTTACCCAGAAGACTTTTAGCAGTGTTTCTTCTACTACCACTTTCGTGCAAATCCCAGCAGCGGTAAATGTTAAAGATTTACGCCCAGCCATCGATCAATTCAACAAAAAATATATGGAAGCTGCCTGGGGAGAAGATTTCGTTTCTATGGATTTACAAGCACTGTCTGCCATTCATTTTGATGAACGCTTCGCTTCAAATAACTACACGACCAACAAAACTTATTTGTGGATTTTGGGCCTGATTGGACTTTTTATGATTCTAATTGCCTGTATCAATTTTGTCAATTTGGCCACCGCCAAAGCCATGAGCCGTTCTAAGGAAATTGGAATGCGAAAAATTTTGGGAAGCTCTGAAAAAAGTATTGTCAGCCAATTTATCAGTGAGTCATTTGTACTGGCGCTTACATCCATCTATTTGGGTTTTATGTTGGCTCGACTTTCTTTTCCCTATTTTAGTCAGTTGACTCAACTCAATATTGGCAATGATTTTAGCCTTACCTCCGATTTAGTATTGTTTATCATCGGATTACTATTCTTTATTACCTTGGCCATCGGTTTGTATCCAGCATTGGTGCTTTCAAAATTTCAACCCCTAGAAGTCGTTCAACAAAAAAATGCTTTTGCCCCAATTAAAGGATTGACCCTAAGGAGAAGTTTGATCGCTTTCCAATTGACGGTCTCACAAATCATGGTTATTGCAGTCATTGTCATTGGTTACCAACTTGATTTTTTCCAGAGTAAAGATTTAGGCTTTGAAAAAGAATCCGTTTTGGTAGTGGACATCCATGGTGATGAATCGAGTCAAAAGATGTCGGTGTTCAAAAATCAAATTCAACAATTGCCCTTTGTAAAACAGGCTGCGCTAAGCTCAGGGGTTCCCATGTCTGGCCATCATAATTCAACGGCCTTGACCTCAGTGGATTCAGAAATTAAAGAGCGCTTTAACGTCTTTTTTATCTATGCAGACAATGACTATACAGATGCGATGAGCTTCGAATTGTTAGCTGGCAAATCTTCCGTGATTGACATCCAAGAAGATACCATTCAAGGCTTTGTGGTCAATGAAACGTTGGTCAATCGCTTGGCATTTGGTTCGGCAGAAGCAGCAATCGGAAAAAGAATCAGTGTAAGAGGCTATGAGGCGAAAATCATTGGTGTTGTCAAAGATTTTCATACCATGTCGCTACACGAAAAAATCAGACCGGTAGCCCTCATTTATGGTATTGACGATTTTTCCACCTTAGGCATCAAATATCAAAGCAATGATATTGGTGATGCATTGGCCCAGATCGAAACCGCTTGGCAGAGTGTATTTCCCAATAAAAATTTTGATTACTTTTTCCAGGATCAACAAATGGGAGAGATGTACGACAATGAAATTCGATTTTCAAAAATCATCAAGGCCTTTACACTGATTTGCATTTTGATTGCCTGTATTGGCTTGATCGGTCTTTCGGCTTTTTCTTCCGTAAAAAGATTTAAAGAAATAGGTATTAGAAAAGTCTTGGGCGCATCCATTCCCAATATATTGTTTTTGATGACCAAAGAGTTTGCTTGGTTAATTGTTATTAGCTTTTTCATCAGCATTCCCTTTGCCTATTATCTAATCAGTGCCTGGTTAGAAGATTTTGCCTATCACATCAATATGGAATGGTGGATGATTGCGGTAGCTGGAGGATTGGTTTTATTATTGACCCTATTGACGATTAGCTTACAAAGCCTAAAGGCCGCCTGCATTAACCCGATTAACTCTTTGCGAGGTGACTAAAGGTTCGTCTTTTTCTAACCATCGTACCAGAATGGGAATCAACATCAAATCACTGATCAAGGCACTAAACAAAGTAAGACTGATCAATAAACCGACATTAACACTCGGTGGATGAATGGAAAACAGCATGACCAAAAATCCAAAAAACAAAATAATAGTTGTCAAACAAATGGCTTTGCCCGTTTCCATAAAAGTAGTGTGCAGGGCATCATCAATGCCCATGCCTTTATTTCGACAGAGTTTGTACTTACTCAAAAAATGAATGGTATCATCTACGGCAATGCCAAAGACAACGGCAAAGACAATAGAAATCCCGGCATCCAGTTCAATCCCAAAAAAACCCAATAAAGCACCTGCCAATAACAATGGAAACACATTGGGCACCAAAGAAATGATGACCATACGCCAATTTTTAAACAAAATCGCCATCAACAAGCTGACAATTAAAACGGCCATGCCCAATCCACCAATGAGGTTGCGTCGAACGTATTCCGCATTCTTATCCAAAATGAGGCCGGTGCCCGTTTGATGGTATTTGGCGATGGTCGTATCCATGTTAAGTTCAATCCAATTGTCGATATTTCTACTTGTCAGTTGAATGCTATCTGCCCCCATATCGAGAATTCGGGAAGTAATTCGGGCTTTTTTTCTATCTCTGCTCAGTAAGACATCTGCTGTCCCGGCGGGCATTCTCGCCGCCAATTTTTTATACTTCTCAAAGGTTGCTTTCCTTTCGGGCATCTGATACGCCTCCGCTTTGTTGCCCTTGTACATGCGATGAATGCTCTTATAAATGGTACTAGGAGAGTTGATCGATCCCAACTCCGGATAAGTACGTAAGTATTGCTCCAGTTTCTCTATTTCCTGAACCACCTCGAAATCATCTGCCTGATAATCCCCCTGTGCAAACACCGCTACCTCCAATGGCCGAAAACCCGCAAAAGTTTCTTCAAAATAACGAAAGTCCGTACTAATTTTTTCTCCCCTCGGCAAATTACTCGATATCCGATAATTGGTAGTAATCATGGAGATGCCCCAAAAACACAAAAGCAAAACCAAGCCAGCCCCCAAAGCCACGCTACGACCATTCTCTCGGGTAAACTGATCCCAGCGATTCATCAGCCATCCCCAAAAAGCCTGCCCCCTTCCAGGTTTGATCAACTGATCGGCATCAAAATAAATCAGTAATGAAGTGGTAAAAAAGATGACCGTAATGTAAGCCACAATGACCCCCACTGCTGCATTCATCCCAAAATCCTGAATCGGTCCGATTCGACTACTCATCAAAGAAGCAAAGCCAATTGCAGTGGTGACTGAAGTAAGCAAAGTGGCCAATCCGATTTCGCGAATCGTCACCTGAATGGCGGCCTTTTTAGTCACTCCTTTCTTCAACTCATCGATGTATTTCGACATGATATGAATAACGTCCGAAGTACCCACAATAATCATCAGCACCGGATACAGCGCCGCCATCGCATTCAGTGGCCGCCCACTCAATCCCAATAAACCCATGAACAATAACAGTCCCAGACCAATCGACACCAAAGAAATAGCAATTCCCGGCATGCGGCGGAAAATCCAAAACAAAATGAGGCTCACCAGAATAGCGGAAACCACTGCCGATACGGCCACCTCCCGTTTTTGCATGTCCACCATCTCCTTCTGAAAATAAGCTGGACCAAGAATGTGATAATCTTCAAAATGATATTGCTCCATGAGTACTTCGATGCCATTGATCAAGGTAGCAGAGGCCTCCAGCCCAATACTATCTATGGTTTTCAAGGCGATATTCAGAGCATCCGCATCTTCTGAAATCAAAGTGTGGATAAATCGTTCATCGTTAAGAATGCGTTGCTTGTCCCGCTCGTACTTGGCAGGTTGATCCAAATGGATCATGGGAATGGCAGTGACCGAAAAAGGCGTTTTCAAAGGATAGGACAAAGTCGTTAGAGACTGAGCCGTCTTTATTTCGGGCAATCGCTTACACTGTAGGGTAAAATCATGGGCCTCGTTGAGAAAAGTGGAATCAAAAACTCCTTCTTTTCGCTCCAAAGCAATGAGCAAGAAATTGATGTCCGTCTCAAATTCTTCAATAAAATCTTGATAGAATACCAGTTCCCGATCCCCTTCCGGGAAAAAATCGTTGAGAGAAAAGGTGAACTTTAGGTTAAAGACGTAATAAATACTGCCTAAAGCCAGAAAGGTAAAGAGGTAAAGATAATTTCTATTCGGATGTATTTGCATATCGCCAATAAAAACAATCAATGCCTAAAATGGTTGGTTGAGGAGTACTTAAAAATAAGCCTTCAATGGTATTGAGGACTTCAAATGAAGATCAAGGCTTGGTGAACCTCAAGTACTCGGCAAAGGACTACGGTTAATCCGTTGGACTCGATAAGCTCGGTTCAAGCCCATAGGCTAAGCCCGGGTTGACACCAAGTCAACATATTTGGATTCTAACTAATGTTTTGTAACTTGGAACTAGATTAAACGAAAACACCATGCCTCTCCTCGACCTTATCGCCATTTTCCCTGATTTCGGTAAAATTATGGTGGTGGCCATCATTAGCTTATTCATGCCACTGACTGCCATTTCCTTCTTCTACTTTATGATTCCCAAAAAAGAAGTAGATTTTGACCGAGCGATGGACGATATGGGTATCGAAACCAATCGCAAAGTATCTGATATTCATTCTTTCCGACGCTACCTGCTTCCCGTTAGCTTTGTCTCCTTAATCTGCTTTTTTGCCAGTACTTATTTTGCTTTTGCGAATACGGCCGTGGAAGGATTGAAGGATAGTCTACTACTGACTGGGGCATTTTTTGGTGGAGAAAATAATGTTCCCTTAATTCGACAGAGCTTGGCCGTTTTATCTTATGCTTTTTTCGGCAGCTTCATTTGGTCGGCTCAAAACATCATTCGTCGCTTGATTGCCTTTGACATTTCTCCTAGCGTTTACTACAGTGCAGGGGTGCGCATCATTCTGGCCTCAGTCGTTGCTCTAGTCATTACTTTTTTCTTGGGTAGAGAGGGCAGTGCCAATGCTTTTAGCAAATCTACTATCACCGCCATTGCTTTCCTTACGGGAATGTTTCCTGAACGCTTCTTGCAGTACCTCATCAATTTTTACCAAAATCTGGTCAATCCAGATAAACTGATCAACAACAATCTCTCCCTCTACCGAGTGGAGGGAGTCAGCATGTCCCACAAAGAACGTCTGCAGGAAGTGGGTATTGATAATGCGCAGAATTTGGCATCGACTAGCCTCTCCCAGTTGTGCTTGGAAACGCCTTTTCAATCTAGAGAATTACTCGATTGGATGGGGCAAGCCAAATTACTTTGTTACCTTAAAGAAGATATGGACCGTTTGCGCAAAGTTGGAATTCGCTCTGCTTTTGATTTTCATAATGTAAAACGCAGTCCCGATCAAATCAAAGCCATTGCCACAGCCGCAGAAATTAGTCCCATTTTATTACAAAACGTCTACGATCAAATCATTGCGGACAATGGGATCGTCAAGCTCTCTGAGTTTATGTACGGCATCAATACACCTACCGGAGAAAAAGAGGCTACTCCAAAAACTACAGAGGCAAAAAGTCAATAGGTTAAATAAATAGCAGTGCGTAGTTTTAACGAAACGGGAGTAGAAAACAGAGAAAACCCAAACTTTTCTCACAATTTCACGTAAAACGGACGGAAACCATTGTGTTTTCACCCTTTTCACAAGTCCAACTTTTGCCCCTACTGACTATTTTTTTCCTACAGAACTAGATTCAAAGTAGGATTATCAAATGATTTTATACCGTCATGCCATGAAAAACCGTTAAATGAGTAGGCCTGTAATTCAAATGCATCCCGGATCTTAGAATATCTGGTCCCCTAGATTCAAACTGGACTACACAATTGTTTGATTAGCAATAAAATTATGAAAGTCCTCGGCACTATATCGTGTTGTTTATTTCTCTGTTGTTCACTATTCGCCCAGGCTCCAATTCACCAAGGGCGAACAGACAATATCGTTCCCAACCCGGGCTTCGAACGTTACTCCTCTAGTCCTATTGGCTGGTTTTACAAAGGAAGTCACTTCACCAATGTAATGAAATACTGGCATTCTGCCACCTCGGCTTCGCCCGACGTTTTTGGCCCCAAGGTACGTGTGCCCACCCATTGGGCGGCCAAGGGCTTTGGCGAACAAGCTGCTCATGATGGCGTTTCGATGGTCGGTATCACCGCTTTTGGCTGTGAAGATGGAAAGCCACACTGCCGCGAATACATCCAAATCCAGTTGAAAGAACCTTTGGTACTGGGCCAAAGCTATTACGCAGAGTTTTGGGTCGCTCCTTTAGCCCGGGGATTGCGCATTAACAATTTGGCCATGTACTTTTCCAAAGAGCGAATCGGTTTATCTACTGCCGCTCCCATTGAAGTCATTCCACAAGTATTTTCCGAATCGATTGTCCAAAGGTACGGTCAAACCTGGCATCGTATTGCTGGCCGCTTTCAAGCAGAGTCTGAGGCTGAATACCTTACCATTGGCAATTTTTGTCCCGATAGCCTGACCCAAATGTTTAGTCCGGACCCCAATAATCTCAACTACGCCTACTATTACATCGACGATGTTTTAGTCAAAAAGGAAGAACCCATCCTCAAAGTCCCCATTAAAGCTGATGACCTCAGTCGAATTAAAATTGAAGAGGGAAAAGTGGTACAACTCAAAAACATTTTTTTCGATAGCGACAAAAGTGAGTTGTTGCCTCGCTCCTACGTTGAACTCAACAAATTACTCCAATTGCTTCAGGAAAACCCTACGATGATCATCGAAATCAGTGGCCATACCGATAGCACCGGAGATTTTGATTACAATTTATTTCTTTCTCGAAGACGAGCAAAAGCAGTGGTTGACTTCCTAATCCAACGCGGAATTTCTCCCAGTCGCAGTCTCTACAAAGGGTATGGCAGTACCAAAGCCATTTCCAGCAATGATACAGAAAGAGGGCGACAGCTCAACCGGCGAGTTGAATTTCTGATTGTTCACAAATAAGTCCAAAAGAAGACGCGCTTCCTTTAATTTCACTCAACAAAACTTTGCTGTTTTTCCCTGAAATTGTAAGTTTGGCAAATGTTAGCTCCCTATCTAGATGCCACTATGATTGAAGCCGGCTGTGATGAAGCGGGTCGAGGTTGTTTAGCTGGTCCTGTCTTTGCCGCTGCGGTCATTCTTCCCAAAGATTTTCGACACGATTGGCTCAACGATTCCAAACAATTCAAGGAAAGCCAAAGGAAAGAATTGCGCGAAATGGTAGAGCAAGAGGCGCTGGCTTGGGCGGTCGGGATTGTCTCGGCCCCCGAAATCGATGAAATCAATATCCTCAATGCATCTTTTCTAGCCATGCACCGGGCAATTGACCAGCTTGAGCTTCGTCCCAATTCCCTATTGATCGACGGCAATCGCTTCAAGGCTTATCCCAATATTTCCCATCATTGTATTGTGAAAGGAGATGGAAAATACTTGTCCATTGCGGCGGCATCGATCTTAGCCAAAACCTATCGCGACGATCACATGCAAGGCCTTTGTCAACAGTATCCGCAGTATCATTGGCAAACCAACAAGGG
>JBCCSR010000033.1:0-14315 GCA_039199865.1 Bacteroidota bacterium | reverse complement strand
GCCCTTGCTAAAACGGCTTGTCTTTTCACCAGCAAACTACCCAATTCACAAATATAATTCTTTGGTGTTCGATAACGGACAAAATTTAAAAATTTAGTGCCCCATCCCCCTAAAAATTAGATGAACATCTGCCCCTTACCAGGTGTTTTATTCATAACAATCGACAATGTGTACGTTCATCGAAAAATCGAGGGAAGTCGTCGAGTCTTAGTTGACAAAAGCAACCCTTCTATTGTACATTTGTCATTGTAAATGCAATTGTTCTGAATCATATACGTTTAAAACAATCTTTTACTAAAGCCCTAAAAAAAATGAAAGAAATTAATTTATTGGTACTACTACTTAGCTTTACGTTTGGGCTAACTGCTACTAATAACGATCCCGAAATCAAAGAAGATTCACAATGTAGAATGGATAGTGCAGAGCTCAATCTTTGTGAAGACATTTCTCACAGAATTAAAAGCGATTTACTGGCCGGTATTTGGTCAGAAAAAATAGAATCCAACAGCTTGAATCCGGTAGTCGCCAGAACATATGAATTCCAAGCTATCGGTATCGTAGAAGTCAATACTTTCTACAAAGATGGACAGTCGGAATTAACCCGAAAAATTTGGAGAGTCAGCGATGTACAAAATCGAGCTTTCCTCACCCTGACAGATACCGGTTCGGACAATCCCGAAACCTTTCAGATGGTACAAACCTGTCAGGGAATGATGTTGAAAGATAAGTTGCTAGAGAAGGAAGTCAATTGGACTGTTCAGTAGGGATGGGAGAGCACTTACAAAGCCCTCTTCCCCAAAACACCAAAGAAGTCTGTTACAAGTAGTTTTTAGGTTTTAGCGAAATGCAAGTCCTAACTTGCAATGAATAAATCGCGCTTCGAATACAGTCCGAAGCGTGATTTTTTACGCCAGACTAGTAGACTTTAACAATCAAAAACCATACTTCAAGCCCGCACTAAGTCCATATTGTATGCGCCTCACTTTCAATGGATAATCGCTTTGGGTAATGGAAAACAAATCATAACCAAAAGAAGGACGAATATTAAGGAAAAGATTTTTTGACATTTGATAATCTAAATCCATCCCTCCCAAGAATGCCAGTCCGTAAGCACCTCTGTATCCGCTCAAAGCTACCAGTGGACCGTTCAGGTTTTCGGGATCAACCGTTTTGCCTTCGGCATTAAAGGAGATATTTTGGAGTAGCCCAGCAATGATCGCGAGTTGCACCTTTTCCTTTTGGAAAAGGTAGTGGCCGAAAGATGCGCTTATACTAAAGGTGGTATATGTATTATACTGCGTTTCCCTAACCGTTTGTGAGCCCATTAAAGTGGTATCTCCAAAAATTTCTTGTACCTCTCCATTGGAGAAAGTCAGCCTTCGCAATAGTACATTTTCAAAAGCAAAACTTTTTGGAGCCTCATATTGATATTCAATTCGGTCAAAGCCAAGATTGTAGTGACCACTAAAACTCAAGAACGATTTTTCTTTCAAAAAGACGTTGACTCCTAGCTGATAAGTATAAGTCTCTAGAGGTTGTTCTACCGTATTTCTCAATTGACTCAATGCTTCGTCCGCAGAGGTTCTGGGGCTGAATTGTTGCTGAGTAAAGGCAAGGCCAACATTGGCAAAGAGTTGTACCTTCTTTTTGGAAAGTTTCTTTGGGGAATTGGTCCGTTTTAATTTTTGCAATCTCTTTATTTTTTCCAGCATGTCGCTTGAATAAAAGTCGTCAAAATCAATCGTTGCAATAGTCAATGGTGCTACACTTTGATTTCGAATTCTGGACGGAAAATTACCGCTTAAAGGCTCTCGAACATTTTGATTGTCTGGTGTAAACGCTACCTCTTCGGTGTGCTCATCAATCGGTAGGGTTGATTTTTCAATGGTTTGAATTGTGGATTGAATTGTAGATTGAATTGCTTGCTTAGATTGCTTTGGCCATTGACTGACAATAGAATTTGAAAGAACTTCCTGTTCTTCAGATTCGACCATACTTGTTGCCGATGCCTCAACTCTTGATTCACTGTCGACCAAATTAGCTAGCGCTTGAGTTTCGACTTCCGCTGCGTTAGAGGCAACTTCACTTTGCGTAGCCAACTCTCGTTGTGCATCGTTCCTTTGGATAAGATAAATGGATGAAAAAAGAAGAATCATTATCACCGATAACCAGCAAAGCAGCAACCTTCTCTTTCTCGATTGTGCTTGCTTTGCTGCAATACCTTCCCACTCTTCGCTAAAGTCAACAGGCGATTCATATCGACTTAATTTGTTTCCTATGTCATCAAATAAATCTCTTTTCATGTTTGCACAATTTAAAGTTTAGCAACTTTTGATATTCCCCTTGTTTTTAGAAAAGGATATGGCTTCGCTAAGTTTTTTTCGCAATAGTTTTTTGGCCTTAGAAAGCTGAGATTTGGACGTCTGCACCTTGATATTCAATATCTCCGCAATTTCCTTGTGGGCATAGCCTTCGATCACAAACAGATTGAAAATCGTTCGATATCCACTGGGAAGCTCCTTAATTTTTTCTAGTAGAAATTCCTCGGAAAAATCAGTGGTATCAATGCTCACTGCTGTCTCGGCCTCCAATTGAAAATGATGCTCTTCGATGTCCAAGAAGTTCATTTTCCGAACTCTGATTGCTTTGAGTGCAGTGTTGACCGTTATCTTTTTCATCCAGGTTTCAATGCTTCCTTTAGCGGCATCAAAGCTGGAGATGTTTTTAAAAATGAGTAAGAAAGATTCTTGTAAAATATCAGAAGCCCCAAAATCGGGATATTCATATCGACGACAGACGGTCATTAGAATAGGAGCAAATTGTTGAAACAACATTTCTTGAAAACTTGCGTCTCCCCTACAGCAGCCTGCAACGATTTCTTCAATACTTTTTTCTTTCTTTCTAAAAAAACGCAAGTCAACGATTTTCATGAATTTCATCAAATTAAAATCCATACACTTTCTTTCTCGAAAGTGTATGGATGATCGAAAATGCTCATTATAAAAGGGAAGCAGTAAATGAGCCGGATACCGGAACGGTATTGCCATCTAGGTCGGTCATTTCACCAGAAAGCTCAACATCAACGGTTGTTTCGGTCAAATTGCTAAAAGTATAGCTCACCGCTGACGCATCGTACTGAATTAGGTAGTCTACAATGTTGGGCATATCACTAGGGTTAGCACCAGCAGCCTCCCAAGCGGCAAAAGCATCTATCCCTTCCTGGGTCACCCAAAATCCTGTAGAAGAAAGGTCCATATACGTTGTTTCCTGTAAACTGGTCTCCGAAGGATCCTCAGAAGTGAAAGCAAATCCTCCACACTCTCCGGAAACACCAACTAAGTCTGCGTTGAGCCCAACTTGGTAATTCACAAGACTGCCATCATTGTCAATAAAGGTAGCGACAAATACCTCATTCAAATTGTATCTGGCGGTACCAACCGTAATTTCACCAGCTTCGCCTTGCCCTTCTTCTTCCACTACAACTTCTTCTACCACGACCTCTGGTGGATTATCTTCTGTAATGGTGAGGCTCTCCTTGTTACAGGAAGCGAGGATGAACGAAAAGAAAAAGAATGCGGATAATATTTTTAAAGATTTCATTATTGTTTTATTTATTGATTTAAAAAAGTGTTTTTCACGTCATGACATTACCTATATCCACTTTTTAGGGCGAGGTTGCCTGCCGCAGAAAAAAATCATCAATAAATTTCAAAAAAATGAGTTAGGTGGGTTGCCTCTCGTAAAATTGAATGGAAGAATGCCTACTTGGTGACAGATCAGAAGAACAAACCGTTAAGTCTGAAACGAAATGGATAGAAGTTTTCGAAAGAGGGGAAAAGCCAATACCATGAAGATAGAATCGTCTGAGGAAAGTGAGAATTGACTTTAAAAGAAAGACGAATCTGAATTTTCAATCATCAGTGGGAGTTGAAAGCTAATCGAGCAGTTTGTTTTTGTCAAGTCGGAATCAAATCCAAAAACCAAAAACCATATTTCTCCAAAGTTGTGGTTTGCTCGTTATTTTCCTTGGGGGCTTCGTATTCCCTAAATACCCGTTCACCAAAAGTGAAAGCAATTGGCGCTTGAAAAATCGGACCATCATAACAAAAGGTATGAAACTCCCCATTCTCCCCACAAGGATCGACATTAGCAGGCAAATCGTCAATCAACTGCTGATCAATTGCTCTGCCCAAAAAGGAGACATCCAATAGATCGGATTTCAAACAGATGATCACCGCTTTGAAGCCCAAGTCCACCAACTCCCTCACCAATGCCTTCGTATCTCGTTTCCACAAGGGAAAAGTACCAATCATACCATAGTCCTGAAGTTGGTTTTCGCGATATTGTCGGAGGTCCTCAAGAAAAATATCTCCAAAACCACTGTGGGTGTAGCCCTGCTGTTGAAGTTCCCGTAAAGTATCGCCTAAGATTTGTTCATACCTCTCCATCGTAGGCTGCTCTGGCAGTTGAATCGTCGACAGTGGAAGACCAATTGCAGCGGCCTGGCGATTTAAAAGTTGAATGGGTAATCCATGCATCGAGACGCGTTGGTAATGCGCATTAACGGTAGTGATCAAACGATCAATCTGATAGGTAGGATCCTGCTGGAGATGGTAGAATGCCAGGGCGGCATCTTTCCCTGAACTCCAGTTGAAATAAGTTTTGTGTGTTGGATTCATAAGCGGCTAACATTCCGAGTGGATTGGTCAATGGGGCATGGGTTCTAAAATTCCAAGCCATCCAGATCGTCTAATTTGGTTTGTCGGTATTGGCGTTTGGTCAAAATCCGTTGTTGTTGACGTTCGATGATGAGTTGAGCTAGTGCAATATTTGCTGGTTCTATGGAGTAGGGAGAAAGTGCAAAATCAATTTTATGTTCCAAGACATCAAGCCGATAGAGTAAACTCATCAAAAAATCGAGTCGATATTCAATCATGTAAGCGACTTCATTCGCCACCAGTTCTAGCAATGCTTCTTCTGAAAGGGGCTCTTCTCCTAATTCTAGGCCAAAATCGCGGGCAATAAGAGCAGCCGTTTGAATACTCAATTGTTGGTCTTGATCCATATCGGAACATTATTTATGGGTAGTGAATAAAATTTCACCCTACTTGTGGCGTTATAGAGCAATGAATTGCTTTAACAAATTTCGCAGCTCTTCCGTTTAGGAGAGTCAGATGAATGACGAAGTATCATCGATTTTTCCAATCCACAGAGATTCCACCCCAGATTTGTTGAAGAATCAAAAATTATTATCTTTATTCACTCTCCAAAATTCCAAATCTACTGATCATTAGGCTCTAAATCAATATTCATGAAGTATTTTGTTTTGTTGTTCACCTTGCTGGCGAATGTAGTGGTTGTTTCTGCTCAAAAACCACTCGTTAAGTGGGGTAAAGTCCCTTCTGAGGATTTGCAAATGACCCAATATGAGGCCGATCCGGAAGCAGATGCAGTAGTGCTCAACGATCACGGCCTGTTGAGAGTCGAATTGGTAGGCGATGATGTTCGCTATCGCTTTATTCGCCATCGGAGAGTCAAATTATTGAAAGAGAGTGCTTTCTCCAGAGCGACCGTCCACATTCCTTACTATGCCTTCAAGAGAAATCCCGAGAAAATTACTTCCCTCAAAGCACAAACCTTAAGCCCTGAAGGTAAAAAATCGGTCGTCCGCAACAAGGCCATCAACGACATCATGATCGATAGTGACTGGGCTGCTAAAGTTTTTACCTTTCCCAACGTACAGGAGGGATCCATTTTAGAATACCGCTACGAAATCGTTTCTGGCCGAATCACCGAATTAAGAGATTGGTATTTTCAGGAAGATTTGCCCATCCGATTGAGTGAACTACAAGTAGAGGTCCCCAATTGGTTTACCTACGTCTACCTTTTTGAAGGACAAGGCAATATCCAGCAGGAAGAGGTAGACGAAAAAACCATCGATGTAAGAGGCAATCCTTTTGTGAAAGTCAACAGCAATATTTACCGTATGGAAAATGTAGCCGCGCTTCCCCTGGCCCCTTTTATTACGACCATGAACGACTACCGAGCACGAATGCGATTCCAACTCAAAGAAATCAATTACCCGGATGGTAGCTCACGCCCCTACCTCACCAGTTGGGAAGATGTGGCGAAAGACTTGCTAGCAGATCCCCGCTTTGGCTTACAATTTAATGAACCCATCAATTATCGTGCACTGCTCAACCCAACCACCAAGGCCATCATCAATAGCTCAGCGACCCAGATGGAGAAAGCCGTTCAGTTGGCCAATTATTTAGCCAACCAGGTCAACTGGAATCAACAGTATCATTACCTAGCCAATACCAGCCTCAATGATGCCCTCAACAGTGGCTCTGCCAACAGTGGTGAATTCAATCTAATGTTGTTGAGTTTACTTCGGGAAGCCAATATCCAAGCCAATCCGTTATTGGTGAGCACCCGTTCGAAAGGAAAGCCCGTTCAGCGTTATCCAATGGTCAACCAATTTAACCATGTTTTAGTACATGCCAATCTGGATGGTACCGATCAAGTTTTAGATGCCTCCGACGAAACCCTACGTCCCCTCAACATGCCTAGGGTGGATGCCTGTAATGAAAATGCTTGGATGGTCGGACCAGAGCATACCGAATGGATCGATCTTCAACCAGAATTGAGTACCGATATCTATCGTGCGGAGTTTGAATTGAGCCCCGAGGGAGCCCTAGTTGGACAACTGGAATGCCATTTCAAAGGCTACCACGCTTTTGAACAACGCAAACAATTCAAGTACGACAGCGAAGGCAAATTATGGAAAGCGTCTCTAAAAGAACGCTTCCCTGGCATTCGCATCGACTCTTTTGCGATTGCCAATATCGATGACATCAATCAAAAATTTCAACATACTGTTTTCTGTACGATCCCCCTCGCAGCGAACAACCAACAGTTTTCGATGCCCTCTGTTTTGTACTCTTCCATTCAGCTCAATCCCTTCGTTGAAACGTCCAGAACGATCCCCGTAGAATTGGCCTTTCCTCACAAAGAAATTTTCATTCTCCAACTTAGCCTTCCCGAAAATTGGACCATCGAACAAAAACCAGAGTCTACCCAACTTAGCTTACCGGAGGAAGGGGGAAAAATGCAATATTTAGTCAATCATCAAAACAATACCTTGCAAGTCAGTAGCAAGGTTCAGTTCAAGCAATTGAAATATTTTCCAGCGGAATATCTTGACTTACGCGATTTATTTGATCAAATTATCCAAAGACAACAATCCCCTATCGTTTTTCGAAAGACCGATGGCTAAATCAACCCTTACAATACCAAAGATTTAAGTTATGAAAAAAATTTACCCTTACTGCTTTTGTCTTGCGGTACTCTTCTTGGTTTGTTCTTCTCTAGCCGCGCAGAGTAAACCCGAGTATTCCGCTTTCAACATTCCGGCAGAATTGATGGAAAATGCCAATACAGTTGTTCGCCTACATTACGAAGATATTCAAGTTCGCTCTCCAAAGTTGGCAACGGTAAGCCAAAAAGTAGTGAAAACCATCTTCAATAAAAAAAATGACGACCACCATTTCTTTTTCCCTTATGATAAGTTTAGTAAACTGGGAAAGATTAAGGTGAAAATTTACGACTCCCTAGGCAATTTAGTCCGGGAGGTCAAGAAGTCTGAATTTGAGGACCGGAGCGCCGTTTCTGATTACAGCCTCTACGAAGATGATCGATACAAATACATCGAAGTTGTTCACGATGCTTTTCCCTATACCGTGGAGGTGGAGTATGATTATGAGTTGAAAGGACTCATGTCCTTTCCTAGTTTTTGGGTGCAACCCTTTTACACCTCTGTGATCAAGGCGCAATATATTGTTCGCGTCCCCACCAGCATGCAACTCAATTATAAGGTCCTCAATAGCAATGCAGAACCACTGAAAAGAAGAGAGAATGGGCTGCTGGTCCATACTTGGAATTTCGGCAACCTTACGGCTATTGAGTATGAGGCCTACGCTCCAGAAGCAGCCAAAATATTGCCTCGATTGCTCCTGAACCTTGATCAATTTCAGGTAGAAAATTATACGGGTAGCTTTGCCAACTGGAATGACTTTGGCAGATTTGTTTACCGCCTCAATAGTGGCCGAGATGAGCTCTCCGCAGCAATGAAAGCCAAAGTACTCGACCTAGTAAAGGACGCAAAAAGTGATATCGAAAAAATTGACATCCTCTATCGATATCTACAGACCAATATGCGTTACGTCAGTGTTCAATTGGGCATTGGTGGTTGGCAAACCTTTGACGCAAAGTACGTCGAAAAAAACAAATATGGTGATTGTAAAGCTCTGACCAATTTCATGAAAGCCATGCTCAAAGTAGCGGGAATAAAGTCGAAATGTGCTTATATTTATACGGGCGAAGTCAATCGTGAAATTTATGAGGATTTCCCAATGTTGGGGTTCAATCACGTGATTCTCAATGTCCCTAACCAGAATCGCTGGTTGGAATGCACCAGTAAATCTGTTCCGCCCAATTACATCGGATCCTCCAATGCCAATCGTTATGCCCTCTTGGTTGGTCAGGCCAAAAGCGAATTGGTCAAGACGCCTGCCTTGGGAGCCGACCACCACTTTCACGAAAGTGAAGTCGCCATCCAACTCCTTCCCAACGGTACTGCCCATATCGATTTTCAGAGTAGCCTTCACGGCCCAAAGCAAGACGGGTGGCGAACGGCCAAATTTTATCTTTCCGAAAGTAAGTTGGAAGACCTACTTCGCAAAATGTGCAGTTTTACCAGTTTTAAAATCGAGTCCTTTGAAATCGACCCCAATGCGGAGAAGCCTTTGACCGAGGTACAATACAAAATAAATGTACCTAAATTTGCCTCTAAAGCGGGAAGACGGTTGTTCATTCCCATCAATCAACTCAATCGAATCGACGATTTACCTCCCATCAATGAGGAGCGCATTCATCCTATCGTTTGCCATGAAGATTATCGAGAAAATGATCGTTTTGTCTTTCAGCTTCCAGAGGGTTATGAAGTGGAGAGTATTCCCCAAAAAGCAGTTCATTTAGACACGCCCTACGGATACTACCAAGTAGATGTTCGTACGGAAGGAGATCAACTGATTTACCATCGGCAATTACAAATCAAGCCCGTAGCATTGCCAGCCAGCGATTATGGGGCCTTCCGCGATTTCTACAAGGCCGTTGACAAAGCCGATAAAATGAAAGTAGTTCTGGTCAAAAAACGAACCTAGAAAAAGTAAGATTTTCTTACCCAAGGTTCCTACATTCCGTTTCTATTCCTAGATTTTCTGAGAGAAATTTCAGCAATTTCAACGTTTTTTAAAGCGATTGCCTAGTAGTAAAGCGGCAAATCTTATCTTTAAGGAAATTTTATTGCATGACACACGAGATCTACCAATCCTTTCAGGAGGCCAAAAAGACTGGAGGTAAAAAGTTTGTTGTACTGATCGACCCGGATAAAGTTCGCTTAAAGAATGTAAGTCGAGTTTTGGAATTAGCCGCTGAAGCCAAGGTAGATTACTTTTTTATTGGAGGAAGTTTAGTTGTCAATAACATGCTGGACCAATGCCTGGAATCCATTAAAAAGATCTGTAATATCCCCATGATTCTCTTTCCCGGCAATGCCTTTCAGTTGAGCTATCGCGCCGATGCTCTTTTGCTGCTCTCTCTGATCTCGGGTAGAAATGCCGAACTTCTCATTGGCAAACACGTCGTTGTAGCCCCCTACCTCAAGTTAAGTCCACTCGAAATACTACCTACGGGTTACATGCTCATTGATGGAGGCATACAGACTACCGTTTCCTACATGAGCAACACCATCCCCATTCCTGCCAACAAAGATGATATCGCCGTATGTACCGCCATGGCTGGTGAAATGCTCGGTTTGCGCCTCATGTACATGGATGCGGGTAGCGGTGCCCGGCAAGCGATTTCGACCTCCATGATTGAGGCCGTTAGTGGAGCTTTACAGATTCCCTTGATTGTCGGAGGAGGCATCAAGACCCCAGAAAAAGCCTTGGCCAATGTCAAAGCTGGAGCGGATGTTATTGTGGTGGGAGATGCCATTGAAAAAAATCCTTCTCTCGTCACGGAAATGGCCGAAGCTGTTCATTCCCTCAACAAAGTGACTTAGCCGATGTTTATGCTCTTAGATTTTTTATCCAAAGGAAACTTCTCTACAATCGACAACGTTATGGAAGCCAAAGATTCTCGCGCATGAAGAAAGGAATTGTTATTCGATCGACCGGCAGTTGGTATCAAGTGCAATTGGCTGAAGGAACGCAACTGGATTGCCGAATTGTTGGAAAGTTTCGCTTAGATGGTCAAAAACTAACCAACCCGGTAGCGGTGGGCGATGAGGTCGAAATACGATTGGAAGCAGATGAAGAACGGGGTTTGATCCAAAAAATATTGCCTCGAAAAAACTACGTCGTTCGACAATCCCCCCGAAAAAAACACCACCTTCATCTACTGGCCAGTAATATTGATCAAGCTGCAGTGATCATGACGATCGTTCATCCAAAGCTAAAACAAGGATTCATTGATCGCTTTTTGTTGATGACCGAACCCTACAATATTCCCGTCAGTATTATTTTCAACAAAATGGACCTCTACAACGAAGGGGATCTCGCCGTTTATGAGTACCTCAAAGATGTTTATGAGGCGATTGGCTATCGCGTTTTCTTAGTCTCTGCAACGGAAAAAAAAGGACTGAAAGAACTACAGGAATCGCTCAAAGGGAAGATTACGCTCATCAGTGGGCAATCAGGTGTCGGTAAGTCCACCCTGATCAATGGCATGCAACCACAGCTTGATTTACGTACCGAGGAAATCTCCGATTATTCTGGAAAGGGACAACATACGACGACCTTTGCGGAAATGTTTGATCTCGACTTTGGAGGGAAAATTATCGACACACCCGGAATCAAAACCTTGGCCTTTAATAATTTGGAGCCGATGGATGTGGCACACAATTTTCGAGAGTTCTTTCAGGTCTCAGAAAATTGTAAATTTGCAGATTGTACGCACCGAAATGAGCCCAAATGTGCCGTTAAAGCCGCCATCGAAGAGGGCGATATCAGTGAATTGCGATACAATAATTATTTGCAAATTTTGGAAGAAATCGAAGATCAGAATTATTGGGAAAGACACAAGATTTAAGCTGTCTTTTTCTTTGACAAACCTTCACCCTTATGTCCTATACCAGTCGAAATAGATACACCAACCGTCGAGAAAAATACGAAAAGAGCATGCGTAAGCTACGCATCATTGTCATTTTTGTGACGATTGCCTTACTCGTCTTGGCCTTCAAAAATCGGATAGCGATTTACGATTGGTTCCGTTTGCTTTTTTACTAAATTCCTTCGGGCGCAAACCAAAATCAACGTGATAATGATTGTCATGTGGCATCACCTCTCTATTTGGCCAAAAAGGCAAATCACGGATCTTCTTCCCACTTTCAGTCGCAAATAGCTTCTCTTGCAAAGCAGGATTAAACCTAATTTTCTGTAATACCAACTCATTCGCCAAAGCTGATTCATTCAAGGCCCATAAATGCTTGGCAATCGTTTCAAAATCAATTCGTAGGTCGTCACATTTCCCCTCTGGATCAAAACGCAAAGAGTAGCCCCACAAATTGAACAGATGCTGCCCTCGGTAGGCCTTTCCTTCTTTTCGTAGCGGCACCATAAAGTCGACACTCATCCCATTTTGATGAGCCGTGTGCGGAACAAATAATCCCCCGTCATAATCCCCCGTTTCTCCGAGAATGAAATGAATCCCTGGACACGAAGTCTGACAGGATTGGTAGGTATCAAGAAGGGTTTTTCGAACCTTACCGTGTACAAATGTTCTACCAGAAAAATACCCTAAATAAGAATAAGTTGAAAAATTGACACCATGGAAGGGCATCCGCTTGCTGTATAAAATCTGTCCACTATTTACATGACCAATTGACGCACTGTCTTCACTCGACTCTAACCACAACAAACTATTGGGATAAATCAACAGGCCTAGAAAAACCAGTACTCCGCTGGCCAAGATATACTTCCACACCGAACGAGTGTGTAAGTAAATGCCTCTAAAACAAATCATGAGCAAAACCCAATAGGGAAAGATCAATATCAGCCGAGGACCATAATTCAAATGATCTCCTAGGGGAAACATCAAGGCCTTTTGAATGGCATTGACCACAATACGGGTATCTTGATAAGCATAACTGCGAAGAGTCGGTTGCAGGATCAACCACTGAACGATCGATGGTGTATAGTAATACAAAAGGCTAACCAGTAGGGCGATAAGATAAGGCAATGGATGGCGCCAATATCGACGGAGCATGATGTTTTAGGGTTTACGAGACTGAAAAAAAACGCGCTGTATATTCGTTTTTTCCAACTGATAAATCGCTCCCAAAAAAAGCAGCAAAATACCCGTATTAAAGGATAGAATGTATAGCAGGTTTTCACTCAAATAACTGCGCAAACTTATGCTTACAAAATACGCACCAATCGCTAAAAAAATATAACTGATCATGCGCTTGACGGGATACTGAATGGGATAGTAATACTGCCCAGTACCATAACTAGCAATGGCCATAAATGCATAACAGGCGAAGGAAGCCCAAGCTGCCCCGGAATAACCAATTTGAGGAATCAGCCAAAAATTCAAGGTCAACGTAATCACCGCACCAATTACGGAGATGTAGGCACCAAAAATGGTTCGATCATTAAGCTTGTACCAAATGGAAAAATTGTAATACAACCCCAGAAAAAAGAAGGCCAGCAATAAGATGGGCACTACGGTTAGCCCCTCCCGAAAATCTTTGCCAATCAAATATTGAACCACGTCGATGTAGAGCATTATGCCCAGAAAAACTAGGCTGCCAACCAGGGCAAACGCCTGACCAACCTGAGCATATATTTCCCGCGAATCTGATCGCTTGGCTTGGTTGAAAAAGAAAGGCTCCGCAGCATAATTAAAGGCCTGAATAAAAAGACTCATCAGAATAGCGATCTTGAAACAGGCTCCATAAACGCCAACCATTTCCGTATTGCGCTCTAAATCATAAGGCAAAAGTAATTTCAATAAGGGCTGGCTAATGAGTTGATTGATTACTCCCGTCAAACCAACAATGATCAAAGGACCAGCATAACGAAGCATTTTTTTCCAAAGGACCCAATCAAAGCGAAGTCGCGTTTTTAAATACTCCGGCAATAAAATCAGGAGCACGACTCCACTTGCTAAAAAGTTGGCGATAAAGATATAAGCAATACGATCATCGGACTTGTAAATCACCTTAAGCCCCTCCCAGCCTTTGCTCACCAGTTGCGGACAAACTTCCAGGAAGAAAAAAATAGCAATAATGTTAACAATAATACTGATGACTTTGATACTGGCGAATCGAATCGGTCGATTTTCCAATCTCAATTTAGCCAGAGGAATAGCCGACATGGTATCAAAAATGACGATGAGAATGATCCAAATGACGTAGTCTTTGTGGTCGGGATAGTGCAGTAAATTGGCAATGGATTGTGCTGATAAAATCAAGAGGCCTCCGAAGATCAACGTAGTCAACAAAAGCGAACTACTTGCGGTGGAAAAACTCTTTCCTTGCTCTTTTTCCCTACTGGCAAATCGAAAAAAAGTGGTCTCCATACGGTAGGTGAAAATCACCATGAGCAAGGCAATGTAAGCATACATTTCAGTGACTACTCCATATTCTTTTCGAGAAAAAGCATTGGTCAAGTAAGGAACCAAGATGACGAAGTTAAGCACTCGACTCAGAATGCTACTCAGGCCATAAACAACCGTATCTCCTGCCAACTTTTTTAGTAATGACATTGGTCTTAGATTCCCAGGAACACAAGGCAAGTGACAGAAGAGGAAAGGAAAAACGCGATTTTAATTGCGGTCCACTAGCATCCGTCTAAAGCAGTTAGGCCTTTGTCCACTGATAGTTACAAAATAAACTGTACCTCTTTCATTCCAAAAGAACGTTGTCCCTCCAAAGTATCAAGCAGCAGCTGTCCAAGGGGAGAAACCCCTATGATTCTGCCACTGAAAATGCGATTATCCAAATCTCGATACAAGGCATCTTCCATAAAACGAAATAGGTTATTGAGATAGTCTTGTCGAATCAAATCATCCTGTAGGCCTCGGAGCTGGAGATAACGCCTCTCAACGTAGTGACAAAGCTGACTAACCATTTCATCCAAGTCAAATTCTTGGCCAGTTTCCCTAGTAAAAGAGGTTGGATTGGGTGCATCACTAATGAAATGCGTTTGATTGATATTGATTCCGATGCCCACGATGCTGGATTGTAG